>JAGYNM010000120.1 GCA_018399335.1 Bacteroidales bacterium
TCAGATGTTGCTTCTGACCAGAATCCAATTGAAACAGCATCTGTACCAGAGGCATTAGAGTTTTCTCCAAAAGCAAAAGCATTTGTGCCACTGGCAGTTGAACCATCCCCCCCGGCAAAAGCATTTGTGCCCACCGCACCAATATTGCTGCCCATTTTCATATTGCCTTGCACATGCAGGCTGGATGCAGGGTTTGAAGTACCTATGCCCACAAATCCGTTTTGGTAATAAATTGAGTTGTTGGGGCCGCTCAACCAATACTCCTCTCTTGACTTTTTGGTTGTATCGCTGGTTTTGGTTAAAAATTCAACACTATCTGCAGCAGCCGGCTGCAACTGTGCCCTGGCAGGATTGTTTGCCAGCAATAGGGCAGCAATCACAATCATTAGGTAAAAATCAATAAATTTCATAAGGTAATTGGTAATTTAATGGTTTATCATTTCTTTAAACTGGTGGGTGTCAAGCCATTTTAAGCTTGATGCTCAGCAGATTGCAAGATATTTATATTTGAATTTTCATGAAGTAAAGACAAAAAAGTTTGACTGAAACATTCCTACTCACTCTACCAAAACTTTCACGCTATCCTTCATCTTCCCGTCCTGTTCAAGCAACAGCAGATAGGTTCCTGAGGATAGATTTTGTATATTGAGCTGAGTGTGCATTTCCCTTGATTGCTTTTCGAGCATCAGCTGACCGGTTGCTGAAATAAGTCTCAGGGTATATGACCCATTTAAACCCTCTGCAACTACTTCCAACTGTTTGGATGCCGGATTCGGAAACACCCTTATCAGATGGTTTTCGCGGCCATGTTCCGGCAGTGCTGTTGCTGCTGTTGGGCATTCCGTTTGCTCAAAGGCCAGCAAACCCTGATCGTTTACCCTTCCGCGCCAGCACTGCCCGTTGGGCGAGCGCATGATGATCCCGCTTTGGATGTCTTCGATAAAGATATCGCCCTGATGAAATACAAATGCTTTGCTTTGTGCTGTGCGTAAATGCAGGTTTTCATCTGGTTCATAGGTTATTTCGTGCGATTCAGATAACATTAGCTTCGCTTGTCCGCCTGCTGAGGCTTCCAAAAACAAACTGGCATCCTCATCCGCATCAGCACGGATGTGAAGCTTGGCCTGGGGATCAGTGACATTGCCAATGCCGATGCGGCCTGACTGCTGGTTATAAGGTGTGCGGCTGACAAAAAGTGTTGGATAGGCACTGTTGAAGCCTATGACAAGCGACTCTTGTTTATTATTTGTTAACAATGCATCCACTTTACCGACACCAAGTGCAAATCCACCAAGATTAGCTACAATATTATGGCCTATTGCCATTGAAAAATCCATTTCCGCCTTTGAATTACCACCAAAAGCATAAGCAAAATTGCCTGTGGCAAATGAATTGCTTCCAACTACATATGAATGAAGACCAGTAGCTTTTGAATAACTGCCGATTACAACTGCATTGTGTTTGCTGGCTTCCGAACTTCTACCAGCAACAAAACTATAATTGCCACTGGCAATGTTACCTTCTCCAAAAGCCGTTGCCAGCAATCCTTCAGAATTGATGCTGCCATGCAGGCTAATCTGTTGCGGCTGTTCGGCTGTTCCAACCCGAAAGCTACCGTTTTCGAAGGCAAATCCTGCACTTTCTGAGGAAGTAAAAAGCAGGTCGTTATCTGCTCTGGCTGCTATCTGATGATTTTCACCCAGCATAATAACCGCTGATTTGTTGGCAGAAGTTGGTTCCAAAAACAAACTGGCATCCTCATCCGCATCAGCACGGATGTGCAGCTTGGCCTGGGGGGAGGTGACGTTGCCAATGCCGATGCGGCCGGTGAGGTTATTTGCACTTGATGCTGTTGATTCACTTATAAATAGGGTTGGTTTTGTGCTTTTCATTCCTATTGCCAGACTGTTTTCAACAGGGTTACTCAATGGTTCAGATGAGGAGATTCCTAAACCAAACACATATCCGCCGGTGGCACTGCTCTTAACAAAGTTGCCAATAGAAAACGCATTCCCAAATATGGAATGCGAAAAATTACCAATCGCAAAGCTACTTGTTGTATTGGCAATTGAATTCGATCCAATGCAATAGGAATGAATTCCATTTGATTCAGAAAAGCTGCCAAAAACATAAGAATGACTGTGCCTGGCAAACGATTCAGAACCTATTGCTACTGCATTATTTCGAAGCGTAGTATTGCCATTGCCTAGAATCGACTGAAATTGATAAGCATTGTTTATGCTATTGTTATACCCAATTTTAACATTGTTATTGCTGCAATCAACACATTCGCTCTTTTGAGCAATAAGTTTATTTTGCGCCAAAGCAAAGAGTACCAAAAACAAAACAAATAAACAATTCACTAATTTTCTTGCTTTCATATTATCTGGTTTTTATTATCCTGCCTGTTTCAGGTAGAATGTTGTTTAAAAAGGTTACTTTGTAATGATAAATTCCTGCATCAAGATGATCAACTGCTATGCTGCCATTTAGCTCCAAGCCAATTGTTTCATAAACCAATCTTCCCATATTGTCATACAGCTGAAGACTCGAAAAAGGCAGTACGCTTTGATAGTTAAGTTGCGAGGTAAAAGGAACCGGCCAGAAAGCAATATTACGCTCCTTCATAAAAGTTTCTGAACTTGCTGTGATCAAGCCTTCCTCGTTTAGTTTTAAAAAGATTGGATTAGAGATATGTGTGTCGTGGTTGTACCAACTCCCACAAATGAAACTTCCGCCATCACGTGTGGCCAATACATAAAAGGCATCATAATAGCGGTCGCCGCCATAATACTTAAAGTACCGTGTTTGCAATTGCCTGTCGGTTTGTCCGGTCATTAGCCAACTCACTCTGCCAGGTTCCGGTATGCCTACTTTCTGATTTCTATATCCTATAAAGAAGATGGAATCCGGGCTAATAAAATCAATGTTGTTACTGCCAAAGCCGCAAACATCTTTAGAATTTTGCTCGCCATAATAATCATAATGCACAGCATTGAGTGAGGTATCACTAATCATCAGATACATTTCATCATCATTACTTGTACTATTAGATCTAAGCTTGTTATAGGAGTACAAAAATGTGGTGTCTGATATCCATCTTACACTTGTATTGGCGTCATCGCCGTCAGGCAAATAGGCTGCACTAATATACTGAAATGCGGTATCAAATTTAATACGAACCGGATAACTCCCATAAAAGCCAAACATCTTCATTGAAAACACCCAAAGCTGACTGGAATCAGGGCTCAATAAGTAATCAGGCATAGGCTGAGTGCGATACTCAAAAGTGGTAACATCCGAAATCATTCCTGTGGTATCCATCCACGCAAAATTTAAATAGGAACTGGTACATGGAAAGTCGCATGTTGCAAAAAGCAGCAAGTATTTACTATCAAATTCGAACACTTTATTTACAGCTGCTCCATAATAATTCCCCAATAAATGGTACTTCGTCCATAATTGGTTAAAATCACTATCTGTTCCAATGATAACTAAAAACACCTCTTCTTCTTCTACAGGCTGAGCATAGCCTAGCAAGTAATAGCCATTGTGCTTGTCCTTTACGATCTGGTTTAATCTGAAAAGTGTATCGCCCAGGTTAAAATGTATGGTAGAAGTGTCACCATTCGGATTAAATTTTAACAAATAGGATTTTGTAGGTGTGCTGGGCGCAAAATCTACCCCGGTACCTTCCGAAATCAGGGCATAGATATTTTCGGCCTCATCTTCAATGGCTTCAAAAGAGTATTTCCGGGTGGGATAATTCAACTCAAACTCAAAAGTGTTTTGGGCAAGCATATCCTCACTTAGGAAAGAAAACAAAAGCAGCATAGTCAATAATACAGCTTTCATATTTAATCAATTGGGGGTATTTCAATAGCCACACCACAAACTTTCATGCGTTTTCTGAAGAGAAAAACTGGTTTATGATAAATGTATTTATTTCCAAAACTATCAAATCCAAAATCACTTTCGATATTTGCCATTGCAAAACGTTTATTAGCTGTATTCTGAGCAGAATTAAGCCATTCATTGATAAAGGCTTTTTTGTAGTCAAAATAAAACTGCATTTCGTGTATGCCGGAGCTGTTGTAATCGTACTCAAGACATTCCGTAAAGTCATCAAATGCTGCTACTGCCTCGGATGAAGCAAACACCTTGTAATCCAAATAGTTTGTAAGTGGATAGTTCAACTGATGATCCAAATAATTGATTTGTATAGGATCAGTAGACCCGTAAAATGCCCAAGTACAATTTGAGCCCGGATCAGGGTTATAGAATTGGAATAATGCAGCCTCAAAAGTTTTTGGAGCATTGGTATTGATAAAACTACCAGAGCAATCATCTATAGCATAATCTTCATACCTGAAAGTATCATCCTCCCCAAAATCACCTGAACTCTGGAAAAATCCAGTACCTGACACAGTAACAATCTGCAGTTTATGTTTGTTATCAGGCAGTGGCCCGGCATCATTTACTATGGCCATAATGAAGCGTTTGTTTTCGCCACTGATGGCATGGTATTTTTCGGATAATCCGGATAAGGATTCGTCGTAGCTGGCGAATACCTGTTGGTACATGGCTTCATAATCGTTCACCAATTCCATTTCCACATATACCGTATCCCTGTGAAACATTGCACTGGTGCCATTGCTGTTGGCATAGTAGTAATTCAGCGTAGCATCTATGTACCAAATAGCCGAGTCGATACTTAGCCTCTCGCCACTTTTAAAAGGTACGTCCTGTTTCCAGGCTTGCATGGCTTGGTTAAACTGCTCAACAAGTTGGGCAGGGTCTTCGTTGGTTAGTGGTGCTGTTTGTACTTCTTCGCCACTCTTCTGGCACGCACTAAAATAAAATGCCATCCATCCGCCAAGGATCATGATGGCTAAAAAACCTGTTCTTTTAATTTTTGTGTTCATGATTTTGATTTTTGGTTAGTATTAAATGAATAAGATTCCGGATCTCGCTTTGGTAAAAAATTGATCGGTGCATATTTACTTGTTGAGGCATTGATACTGGTTTAGGTTACAAATTGTTTTTCCCCTCTTCACCCATATATGTCAACAAGAACTTAAATCTAATCACTTTTTTTGAAAATATTTTCAAAAAAGTTTTTAGCCCTCTGATTAACTGCATTTTAAAATGTAATCTTTTTTTTGTTTTATTCTTACATTATGTAAACTTGGTTTATAATTGGATCAATTTATAGGTGTTTTCCTCAGGCTTACACTTTCCTGCCTGGTTCCAGGCTGACGCCGATTTGCAATAAATTTAGTAACG
>JAGYNM010000121.1 GCA_018399335.1 Bacteroidales bacterium
CGGGCTTTGTTTCAATGGTTTGGGCATGTATCAATGCTTGCTGCTCTTTGCGTTTGAGCTCGGAACGCACCACAAAAGCAGACAGGAGAAAAGCCAGCGAAAGAAAAAAACCATAACTCATTATTGGCCATTCAAATGAAGTGCCAAAAACATCGTTTATAAAATCGCTTATTCTGGGATACATAATGTTGTTTGATCAGGATTCAAAAGTAAGATTTTTGCTGAAAGAATCGCTGTTTTGAGTCAGAAAAGAATTCAGGAAATACTGATGCAGTTCGATAACTATAAAATGAAAAAGGCAGCCTGATCGACTGCCTTTTCATCACCAATAAAAATGACCATCGTATTACTTTAGGAATTCTCTCACGGCTTGGTTAAAGCCTTCAGGATTCTCAAATTGTAGAAAATGCCCTGTTTTAGGGAGCATAACCAGTGTGCTGTTAGGAAGTTTTGAATGTCCTGTTTCGGCAATTTTTTTCGTGAAACCCGGATTCAGAAAGCGATTGGGAATCAAATTATCATTTTCTCCAAAGATGATTAAAACCGGTTTTTTGATGTTTTCCAAATATTCTAAAACAGGTTCGTCCACCATGCCATTTACCGATTGCACAACGGCATAGGAATAGGCTTCAAAATCGCTGGCATTGCGCATAGCGATTCGATCGGTGATCATAAAATCTGCATCCTCGGGAGTTTTATAAAAATTATAGTATAAGTTAGTTTGGATGGCATCCACAGGAGTTTTCATCACTCCATCCAGCGTCATCACATTCCGGAACCATTCTTTTTGGCCTGGTGTAAAGTACTCAAATCCGGCAGGAGCTGCCAGAATGAGGCCTTTAACAAGCTCGGGGTAGGTGAGTGTGGTAACCATGGCTATTTGTCCGCCCATGCTATGTCCTGCAATATAAATGTTTTCAAGATTTAAAGCTTCTGCAAACTGATTCACCACTTCAGCGTAAAAGGTCATTTTGCCGCTGTGCGGGAGTTTGCTGCTTTTTCCGTATCCAGGCAAATCAATGCCAATGCAGCGATAATCCTTGCTTAGTTCGGCAATATTTTTCTTCCATGCCGGCAGGTAACTGCCCAAACCGTGAATAAAAATGATCGTTTCGTCACCTTTTCCTTCGTCAACATAAGCCAGTTCGATGTCTTCGCTAAGCTTAACCTTATGCACTTCGAAAGGATATGGAATTTCATCAAAACTGCTGTACTCCGGTAGTTTCATATAAGGATTGATTTGTCCGAACGCCATGATACTTAATGCAAGTAAGAAACTTGTTAGCGCGTTACGATAAAAAGTACTGTAATTTTTCATAGGATGCAGTATTGAAGTTAAAACATCAGCCATTTAACAACCAGAAAACTTGTCCAGGGATCGATGGGGCGTTGTCCGTAAGTACCACCATTGATGGGATATCCATAGCGGTCGTCGGCACTGTCGTAAAAATCGCCCAGCCATAGGTAAGCGGTATGCCATTCGATGCTCATATAAGTGCCCACATTATAAATCAGCGAAAAATTGGCTTCTGTACCAATATTTTTTCCGCCTGCCTGAGGCTCGGCGTTACTCATGGCAAATCCGCCACCAACTTTTCCAATCAACTTATAGGGAATCAATCCTTTTGAGGCAGTGGCGCTGACAAAGCTCATGCCATAACCCATATTTGAAAGGTCGGCAATGGCAGGAGTGTAGCGATTTACGACATTTCCATGTGGCATCAGCAGGAATGTTCCGGAGCTAATAAAGATTGCCCCTGGCGCGCCCCAGGTATTTCCGGTCATTACGCCACTGTATTTTTGATCAGCTAAACCATCTTCATCGCCTGAAGCGTAAATGAGATCCAGTTTAAAATGATCATCCGGCGTTTGGCCAAAACGATAAATGGCTTTTAGGTTTGCTGCAAAACCACCGATATCAGCACCTTTGACGAACTCGCCATTGCGTTTTACATCGGCACGGCCGAAGTTATAATTAAAGAAACCGGTGAGTGAAACCCGATCGGCCATCATATCAGCATTGCGGCTAAAGAATGTTCCAGCCCAGAAAATATCTGCCTTGTAGGGATCGGTGCCGAACTTAAATTTAAAGGTTCCCATATAATCGTTGAGCAGCGAATTAAGGCCCTGCCCTAAAATAGAGATTCCACCTTTTCCGCCTGAGCGATCGCGCACATAATTAAAGGAAGCGCCGACATTCCACAGTGGACTAATACTTCTTTCGGCCATCAGCTCAAACATATTCACGTCATCATCTCTGAAAATATCATTTTCGTAAAACTTGTAAAAACCAGCTTTGTATTTACCGAAATCCCTGTCGTTTCTGATGCTAATTCCAACAGCATCCGTTCCAAAATAGCCCAGCCGATAACCTGTATTGGTCATTTTATCGAACAGGGTGCGATAAGCGTTGTAAGGGCTATCGAACATGCGTTGCAAACCCAAATTTACGGCCCATCCTTTCCAGGGAAGTAATTCTATTTCAATGTTTTGGGTTTGAATGTTTACCTGATCAGCCGAAATTGCCCCGCCTAAATTTCCTCCAGTTCCATAAGAGGCATCACCCCAGGTCCAGTCGATTTCGAATGAAGCCCTTAAAATAGCTTTGCCATTAAATAAATTTGGTTTATAAATAAAGAATGGAACAATGCGCTGTTCGATATACATAGCATGTGCTGTATCAGAAGTGATTGTGCTATTCTGTCCAAACATCCGGCCTACTACCTGTCCGCGCAAAAATTCATTGGTGGGGTAAAAATTGGAACTCACGCCCTGATTGATAAAAAAAGCCAGAAACTGAAATTCTTTGTCTGCTTTTTCAGGAATGTCTTTGCTCATGAAATAGGTTGTGGGTGCTTGCGCCAAAATAAATCCCTGTGAACTAAGAACAATCAAAAGACTTAGTAAAAACTTTTTCATGGATGTGTGCTTAAAAATGATTTGTCAACTTTACTAAAAGCTGCTTACTGTAGCAGAAAAAAATCAACGACCAGCATAGTTTTGCTGGTCGATGATAGGATCGAAATTAGTATTTCACGTAAGTTTGAACATTCATCATGCCGAATGCGCCGCCGCTTGTACTGCCAAATCCACCTTCTGGTGTTGCAGGGGTAACACCGGGAATTTCTGGGTCAGTTTGAGCAATTTCATATTTCATGCTTACACCACCTTCGGCCATAACTTCAAAAATTCCTTCTGAAATCAAACTTGAGGGGCTTGACTGATTCACCACTATTGTCCAAATGTTTCCTGTCGAAGATTTTGTTTGGACGTAAGTTCCAGTTAGCGTGGTTTTTGATCCATCCACTGTAAAGCTTTCCACAACATATGACAGGTCAGCTTTGAAATTTGCAAAGATGGAATCAACACCAGCACCAATCAATAATGGAGCTACATTAGCGCCAGCAGAAATCCATTGGCCAATAATGCCAATTTCTTTTAGCATTACACTTTTTGATTCAGTGGTGGGCATTGCAGCGCCAGCAGCATTATAAATGCTTGTAGCTGAGGCAGGAGCAACGATAAGTTCTTCGCTTCCGTTTGCAATACCATCAAGCTCCAGGTTAATGGTAGCGCTGGAAGTTCCTGCAGTGTGCGTAACAGTATAATTGGCAAGTGTAGCTGAACCGCCCGAAATTGTTACACTTAAAGCAGCAGCATCAAGGTTGCCGGTTTTGTCGGCAGCTTTGTAAACAGCTTCGCTAAAAGTTACCGTAGCCACAGCATTGTCTGCTGATAAGGTTAGATCGAGGATAGTTGCCGGAATTGCCGGATCGTCATCATCATCTTTTTTACATGAAGTCATCACGATGCTCATTCCGAGCAGGATTGCCATAAGGCCGAAAATTTTAGTTTTCATACGATTTGAATTTAAGATTAGTGAAAGATTAATTATTAATTATTTGATATTAAAGATTTTCTGTCAATTTTTCCGGCATCGTTTTTAGGCAGAGCCTTCACAAAGCGGAAGTGTTTGGGGATTTTATATTTTGCCAGACTTTCGCGGCAAAAAGCTGTCAGGGATTCGGGACTTGCTACGCTGTCTTTTTTCAACACAATAAATGCCATTCCCGATTCGCCCCATTTTTCGTCAGGAACACCAATGATGGCAACTTCTTCAACAGATTCATGTTGTCTCAGAATGTATTCTACTTCAGCCGGATAAACATTCTCTCCGCCGCTGATGTACATATTTTTCAGCCGATCAACAACATAGATATAGCCTTCTTCATCTTGCCTTACGATATCGCCGGTATGAAACCATTCGTCCACAATTGTTTCTTCAGTGGCTTTTGGATTATTCCAATAAGCAGGCGTTACGCATGGCCCTTTGAGCAAAAACTCTCCCTGCTCGCCGCTTTCGACTTCATTTCCTTTACTGTCAGCGATTTTTACTTCATAATAAAAATTAGGTCTGCCAATCGAACCTTGCTTTTTAATGGCATCCTGATGGTTTAGCGATGTAACATTAGGCCCAACTTCAGTAAGTCCGTATCCCTGACGGATCATAATATTTTTGGCGTGCCATTTTTCTATCAGCGGGATAGGCATAGCCTCACCTCCAACAACAAAATAGCGTAAGTTTTCGAGTGTCACCTGATTGAATACCTGGCTTTCGGCCATCATTTTGAGCATCGTAGGAACGGCCCAGAAAACAGTCATTTTGTAGTCTTCCAGCGCCTGCATCACTTTTTCGGCATCGAAATTCCTCATCACTAAGGTGTAGGCACCATGATGCATAAAAGGTGTTTGCAGTACATTCCAGCTACCGGTGTGGAACGAAGGTGCGCAGTTGATCGAGCGATCAGCCGAGGTAATATCCAGTCGCATCTGGGTGTTGATGCTGTTCCAGAACAACATTTTGTGTGTATATACAGATCCTTTTGGAAATGAGGTAGTTCCGGAGGTAAATATTAAAAATATCGGATGATCTTCATCGAAAGTTATATTTTCAAAATGATGATTTTTATTTGAAGCGAGTACCTTATCTGATTGCTCCGCAAGACTTTCAAGGCATTGTTTCGTTGGAAC
>JAGYNM010000122.1 GCA_018399335.1 Bacteroidales bacterium
TTGAAGGATTATTAATGGGAGGATTAGGTATTAGTTATCAAATGGATAAAAATTGGGCTGTGCGTTTTGAAACAGCTAATAGGGCATTAAACACTGACAAACTCGATAATCATGTTGGCGGATTCAAGTATGATGTTTATAATCACACTTCCATTGGTTTATCTTATACTTTTATAAGTTCTGGCAAACGGATAAAAATGGTTCCTGAAGATGAGCCAGGATTGTTAATCGTTGATCCGGATGACAGAGCTCCTGTGCAGCCGGATCAGCAGGCCAGAGAGGAAATGGAAAGCTTCAACAGAGTGATCGATGTGCTTGAATTAAACGAACAGCCCGTTGCCAAACAAACGGAAACAATTCCCGAAATTGAAGAGAAACCTGAAGTAATAGAACCCGCTCCGGATAAAACGATCTACGGGATTGAATATCGTGTACAAATCAGAGCGCGTTATGGGACAAAAATATCGGTAGATTACCTGGCCAAAACGTATAATCTTTCTGCAAACGAGATCAAAGAAAACTCCTTTAATGGATATTACATTTATACCATAGGCTCTTATACCACTTATGACGAGGCTGCCAGTCATCGTAATGTAATTCGTTCAAAACATGGTATTTACGATGCTTTTGTTGTAGCCTTTAAAGATGGTACACGACTTCACAAGCTTCCCTGACAGAATTAGCTAATTTTGGATCGCTTCTTGTTCAGCCTGCTTGTTTTTGGTTAATTCAAAAGTGTATAAAATAGCTTCGAGTTGCCTCAGATAATCCCTTTTGTTTTTGCCCGGAGCATAAACATAGCCTTCTACTGTTATCAGGCGGCCATGCACTTCATCCACAACAGTATAAGCCAAAAACGGACCAGCCATAAAATCACCAACAACATTCCACATTCCTCTGGTTTCAACAGCAAAATCAGTAACAAAAGAAGCTATGGGTTTGCTTTTTGGCAACATAAATTCTTTATCAGTTGACATAAAAGATCCATCAACCGGTCCTGGAATATGCTTTTGCAAAAGGGAATCTCTCACATAAATAAGCCTTGACGAAGACAAATCAACAGTATCTGTATAAGGCCGTGTATAAATGATTAAACCTTGACTAATATCAGCTAATTCTTTTCTGATCCACATGAAATTACCTTCGTTTTTGGCTACATAAAAACCTTCCGGAATCAACATCTTAAGACCCATTGTTTCTTCCACCTGACTAATTACTTTATAATCAGCAGTAGGCCGGTAAATATTCGTAAGCCGTTCGCGCTCCGACTTATCAAAAAGCGCCAAAAAACTTTCCTTTTTTTCATCGAAAGCATCAATCCATGAATCAGCATTGGGTGCAGTGATTTTAAAAACGCGCTGAGGTTGTGCCCAAAGGTTTGTCCGCATCTCTGCAACTGGCTCTTTAAGTTTTGTATCAAACTCAACCACCAGAATATTGCGATGCTTTTTAAACATCTCCGATAAATTTGAAATAGTAATATTTGCAATGCGATAAAGCGGCTCAGATTGCGGTAAACCATATTGATCCTGCGCAAAATAAGCACGGATGGCCTCTCCAGGTTTACCATCCCATTGTTCCTGATTTTGAGTTACCACTAAAATTTCGGAAGTGGCTCCAACCGAACGAGGTGTGCGCGATTCTGGTTGCGCACATGCCTGTACAATTATCAGAACAACAAAACCTGCTACCCAATTAAAAATCTGTCTCATCGCTTATCGATTTTAGTGATTACAGCTGCTTTTGGATGAAATCGTTTACTAAACATATTCCGGTCTCCAAAACCAGTAAATAATTATAACAATAACGTTATAATCCACTGATGTGGTATAAAAACAACTAAAAAATAAAGAATGATGGCAGAAAAAAGTTAAAACTACCCGATCTGTGTAATCCGTAATTTTTGGCCTGGTTTAATCCGCGCTGTATTGCCAAGCTTGTTGAGTCGTCGGATTTGATCCACAGTAACACCGTCGTATTCCCGGGCTATATCCCACAGGGTGTCGCCACTGCGAACAGTGTGTATCAAAAACTTACCGTCCGTTTCTGTATTTTGAGCTGTGGTTTCGGCTTGAGGATAAACCCGTAGTTTTTGACCGGGATGAATTGTCGATCCACGCAGGTTGTTCCATTCCCGTAAATCCGTTACGCTGCATTGGTATTTTTTGGCAATCAGGCCCAGATTTTCTCCTGAACGAACCACATGCGTGCTGGAAGTGGCAGAGCGCATTACAGGCGTTTTTCCAGCCTGTGCCATAGGTGCGCCAGAGCTGTAAACTACCAGTTTTTGGCCAGGACGAATCATTGTACTCCTGAGGTTATTCCAACTCTTAAGCTGATTAACACTCACCCTGTATTTCTGTGCGATAAGTCCAAGATTTTCGCCACTTTTTACAATATGCAAGCTGCGATCGCTTACTTTTTTAATCTCTTCGAGTAGCTTTTCGCGTTCAACTCCCTTTTGTGTTTTATATGCATAAAGTGCAGTTTCATTATTCAAATAAGAACCAATATATTCCAAAGGCAAGCGCATCAGGTAAGGATTCTCAGCCGAAGCAGGAATAATTCCTTTTTTAAATTGTGGATTAAAAAACTCCAAATCCTGTATCTCAACACCAAGCAATTCGTTGATCTGATCGAATGAAAGCACCTCACGAACGGTTACTGTATCTGTTCCGTGCATGACCATGCCAGGATAAGTAGGATAAATAAAATGTTCAGGAGCATAATTCATCACATAATTCACAGCAATAAAAGCAGGCACATATCCACGGGTTTCTCTCGGCAGAAAAGGCCATATTGCCCAATAATTTTTTAAACCGCCAGCCCTGCGAATGGCTCTGTTTACGTTTCCTGCTCCTGAATTGTATGCTGCGAGCACTAAAAGCCAGTCGTCGTAAATGGCATAAAGATCAAGCATATGCTGGCAGGCTGCTTCTGTTGCTTTGTAGGGATCATAACGATCATCCACCAGCGAGGTCACTTTCAGGTCGTACACTTTTCCGGTGCCATACATAAATTGCCATAAACCTTTGGCTCCCATCCGCGAACCAGCAGTGGGATTTAGAGCCGATTCCACAACAGCCAAATGTTTCATTTCCAATGGTATATCATAACGATCGAGCAGTTCCTCGAACATAGGATAATACACATATGACAATCCTAAAACACGACTTGTAAGGTCTCTTTTTCTGGTGGCATACAGCTCGATGAATGACTTTACATGTTTATTATAAGTCAGATCAATGGGTGTTTCGCGGTTGAGCAAGGCAATACGCTGTTCATAAATACTATCTGCAAAGCTTGGGATTTCAGGCAATTTATGTCCATACATATTGAAAGCAGCAGAATCAGTAAACATAATGCTATCACCAAAATAGTGAATACGGTAAAGGCTGTCGAGCATTTTAACAATAGGCGAATCATCAACTATTCCCTGCCCGCTATTTTGTGCCGATGCTTCTGCTTCCGAAAGCATCATAACACTATCGGCAACCATCAGGCTGTCGGGAAGTGTTACGCTCGAATCACGCAAAACCTGCTCAATTTCCGATTGGGCTTTTGCATGAAATTGAAAAGTAAGTAATACTAGAATTATCAGGCTATTTTTGAGCATAAAATCCTGGATTTTGAGTAAATAATAAGTGCAAAACTAAGGTGCCAGATGACAAACGATTCTTAAAAAATAAAAAATAATGAACAACCTGATGTTGAGTAAATCAAACAGGAAATGCGATAATACAAACGGCACCAATCTGGTTATATTTCACAGTCAACTATTTAGTATCTTTCTCCTGACTGGTTTTCTTTTCATCCTCGCCACTGATACCGTCCTTAAATTCCTTCACTCCGCGACCCATTCCACGCATCAGTTCAGGGATTTTTTTGCCGCCGAAAAGTAACAAAACAACTAATACGATGATTAGAATCTGCCATCCGCCTATCATTCCTAACAATATGGATAAATTCATAGGTTGAATTTTTTAAAATACTGTCCACAAAAGTACATGAAATAATTTAAACCAAATGTTAAACAAATTTTTACGAACGCAACATAATTCCCAGAAGCAGCATAATGCCATTCAAGCTTCTAACGCACAAATCATGTCAATATTTCATTTGAAAAGACCAATAAATGACCAATCTTTTTACCTTTGACCGGCATTTTAATTTTTGATCAAACGATGAAACATTTATTCCGAATTATTTTTTTGTGTGGTTTACTGATCCCTTTTGCCTTAAAAGCTCAGGAAAAAAAACCAGCCGACTGGCGCCAGTTGCATTACCTCTCCGAAGAAGAAATGTCGCTGCCGGTAACGAATCACCTCACTTTTACCGAAACTGACCCACCCGAAGGTGATGTGCGTATGGTTGCTGAATATGAGCCCATGCAATCCGTTTTGATTCGCTATCCGCTTGGCATTCCTTATAGTGTAATTGCAGAAATGGCAGAGGATATCAATGTGGTAACCCTCGTAAACAGCTCATCTCAAGCCAATCAGGTGTTGAATCTTTATGAACAAAACAATGTAAATACTGACAACTGCAGCTTTATCATAACCCAAACCGACTCCTACTGGACCCGCGATTACGGCCCTTGGTTTGTTTTTGACGGCAACAAAGAGCCCGGCATTGTTGATTTTCCTTACGACAGGCCACGCCCCAACGATAACAACGTTCCAACTGCCGTAGCTGCTAATCTGGGTATCAATCTCTTCGGAATGAATCTGGTGCATACCGGCGGCAATATGATGGTTGATGGCACTGCGATGGCAGCCTCTACCGATCTTGTTTTCGACGAAAACAACCTCACACCTCAGCAGGTGGCACAAAAGGTTGAAGATTATCTGGGCATTATTCGCTATGATGTTACCATTGATCCACTTGGCGATTATATCAAACATATCGATTGCTGGGGAAAATATCTTGGCCCTGATAAAATTTTGATCGGACAGGTGCCACAATCCGATCCGCGCTACAGCG
>JAGYNM010000123.1 GCA_018399335.1 Bacteroidales bacterium
CGTGGATGCCGCTGCAGACAACGGAATTTATATTCCTACGCTTTGCAATATGAAAGGTGTTAAACCCAAAGGTGCTTGTCGAATCTGCTCCGTCAGAATCAATGGCCGTATGATGACTTCCTGCACCACACCGGTGACTGATGGCATGGAGATAGAATCTGATTCAGCCGAGATTCAGGACTTACGCAAATCCATCATTGAATTGCTTTTTGTAAGTGGTAATCATTTTTGTCCTGCCTGCGAAAAGAGTGGCAGTTGCGAACTTCAAGCCTTGGCCTACCGCTATCAGATGATGGTGCCGCGCTATCCTTATGAGTTTCCGATGAAGCCG
This sequence comes from Bacteroidales bacterium, assembly GCA_018399335.1. Classification (GTDB taxonomy): domain Bacteria; phylum Bacteroidota; class Bacteroidia; order Bacteroidales; family F082; genus UBA5536. Next base: position 332 of record JAGYNM010000123.1, read on the forward strand.
GTAGATGCCAGCTCGCCAAGAATCATCAAGGATCAAAACCGCTGCATTTTCTGTAAAAGATGCATCAAGACCATCAAAGACGAACAAGGAAGGTCGTATTTTGTATTCAAGAACAGAGGCCACAAACTGGAAGTAGTGCTGGACGAAGCAATGGGCAAAACTATGGACGAAGCAACAGCAAAACTTGCCATGGAAAATTGTCCTGTAGGATCTATCCTCGTAAAAGAAAGGGGATTTGATATTCCGATCGGCAAACGGAAATTTGATAAAGAACCCATTGGAAGTGATATTAAACTCTAAATAACGGGAGGAAAAACTATGAGTAAACCTGTAATAGCAACAACATCGCTGGCCGGCTGTTTTGGCTGCCATATGTCCCTGCTGGACATCGATGAGCGTATTTTGAAACTAATCGAACTTGTGGAGTTTAACAAATCTCCCGTTGACGATATCAAGACTTTTACCAAACCCGTTGACATTGGCCTTATCGAAGGCGGATGCTGCAACAGTGAAAATATAGAAGTGTTGAAATCGTTTCGTAAAAACTGTAAAATCCTCGTTTCTGTGGGCGAATGCGCCATCATGGGAGGACTGCCTGCCTTGCGCAATGGCATTCCTGTTGAGGAATGTCTGCACGAAGCCTATATCGGCGGACCAACAGTTCAGCTCAATAAGGATGGCATTATGCCTAATGATGATGAACTTCCGATGCTTTTGGATAAGGTTTATCCTTGTCACGAAATAGTAAAAATAGACTACTTCCTGCCGGGTTGTCCGCCACGCGCCGACCTGATATGGGATGCTTTGGTAGCCCTGGTAACAGGCGATCCAATGAAGTTGCCCTACGAAGTCGTTAAATTTGATTAAGCCAAAAAACTGATATTATGTCAAAGAAAATAACAATAGAACCTGTAACCCGTGTGGAAGGCCACGGAAAAGTTACTATCCATATGGATGCGCAGGGCAATATTCAGCAAAGTCGTTTACATATTGTCGAATTTCGCGGATTCGAACGTTTCGTTCAGGGACGACCCTATTGGGAAGCACCCGTATTGGTGCAGCGTTTGTGCGGTATTTGTCCGGTAAGTCATCACCTTGCCGCTGCAAAAGCCCTCGATGTGATCGTAGGTGCCGGCACTGGAGATGGCCTTACCCCAACAGGCGAAAAGATGCGCCGGCTGATGCATTACGGACAGTTTTTTCAGTCGCATGCGCTGCACTTTTTTCACCTGAGCGCACCTGATTTTCTCTTCGGAGTTGATGGTGATCCGGCAATACGCAATATTATTGGTATAGCACTCACTAACCCTGATCTCGCAGTTCAGGGCGTGATGATGCGCAAATTTGGTCAGGAAATTATTCGGGCCACAGCTGGTAAAAAGATTCACGGTACGGGTGCAATTCCGGGTGGGATCAACAAGAACCTGAGCATCGAGGAACGTGATGAGTTTCTGAAAGGTGCCGATCCGCTCAATGCCGATAAAATGGTGAGCTGGGCCGAAGAAGCCCTCGATTTCTTCAAGAAATATTACTTTGCCAACAAAGATTTTGTAGATAACTTTTCCTATTTCCCGAGCAATCACCTGAGTTTGGTGCGCAAAGACGGCGCTCTGGATATTTATCATGGTGTGTTGCGTGCCGTGGATGCCGAAGGAAATAAAATACTGCATGATGTAGATTATCAGGAATATGATAAGTACATCGAGGAAGAAGTGCGCAGCTGGAGTTATATGAAATTTCCTTATCTGAAAGAATATGGCAAGGAAAAAGGCTGGTATCGCGTTGGGCCGCTGGCACGTTTGAATACCGCTGATTTTATCCCGACACCTCTGGCGCAAAAAGAATTTGAAACTTACAAAGCGCTTACCAATGGTAAACCCAACAATCATTGCCTGCATATGCACTATGCACGTTTGATCGAAACACTGCATGCAGCCGAAATGATTCGTGAATTACTCAACGATCCCGATCTGCTTGGTGACGATTTGGTAATCAAAGGCGTAAAACAAAAAGAAGGCGTTGGCCTGATCGAAGCACCACGCGGAACGCTTTTCCATCATTATCGGATCAACGACAATGATCAGATTGAAATGGCAAACCTCATTGTTTCTACAACAAATAACAATGAGCCCATGAATAAGGCAGTAAACAATGTGGCTAAATCTGTAATGACCGGAAAAGAGGTGATTACTGAAGGTATGATGAACGCTGTTGAAGTAGCTATCAGGGCTTACGATCCCTGCCTGAGTTGCGCTACACATGCTTTAGGAAAAATGCCGCTTGAGCTTACGCTTGTGGGACCAAAAGACCAAATCCTTGATCGTAAGCGCTCTCAATAATGAACCAAAAACCATCTATATTAATTTTTGGATATGGCAACCCGGGTCGTCAGGACGATGGCCTGGGTGCCGCATTCATCGAAAGGATGGAACAATGGGTTGCTGATAATAAATGGAGCAATATTGCGCTCGATACCAATTACCAGCTCAATATCGAGGATGCCGAACAAATCGCAGCCTACGAGCTGGTTTATTTTGTGGATGCTACAATTGAGCCTATAGAGCAGTTTAGTCTAACAAAAGTTGAGCCATCGGATGCTAAGGTTGAGTTTACCATGCATGCCGTTTCGCCGGCTTTTGTGCTTGATTTGTGTCGCAAGATTTTTAACAAAACCCCCGAAACCTGGCTGTTGCATCTTAAAGGTTATGAATGGGAATTTGAAGAAAAGTTAAGCAATGCGGCAAAAGCAAATCTGGAAGCTGCCTTGGTTTACTTTCAGCATTATTTGTCAGAAAAATTGAATAACTAATTAAAACCAATTCTTATGGATTTAAGTACGAAATATCTTGGATTAACACTGAAGAATCCAATTGTGGTGAGCAGTTCCAAGCTTACCGGAACCTTGCCAAATATTAAAGCCTGCGCCGATGCCGGAGCAGGAGCTGTGGTGCTCAAATCGCTTTTCGAAGAGCAAATCATAGCCAAAACGGAAGCCAGCCTCAAGCGGAATGAAATGTATTTTTGGTATCCTGAAGCTTCGGACTATGTTGTTGAAATATCAAAAGGTAGTGGAGTAAATGATTACCTGAAGCTGATTCGTGATGCCAAAGCTGCTGTTGATATTCCGATTATCGCGAGTATAAATTGCGTTAGCCCTGTGGAATGGCCTGTTTTTGCCAAAAAGATTGAAGAAGCCGGTGCTGATGCCATTGAGCTGAATATTGCTATTTTTCCATTCGACAAAAAAATCAACAGTCAGCAGATCGAGGATATGTATGTAGAAATTCTGAAGGCTGTAAAGGCGCAGGTAACTATCCCTGTTTCTGTAAAAATGGGTCGTTATTTCACCAATATCTTTGCAATGGCCAATCGTCTGGTAGATGAAGGTGCTGATGGTTTGGTGCTTTTCAATCGTTTTTACAATCCCGATGTGGATATCGCTAATATGAAAGTGGTAACAGATAATGTCTTTTCCAGTCCGGATGAAAAATCCATTCCAATGCGCTGGATCGCACTGCTGAGTGCTGATGGCATCAATTGCGATTTGGCTGCCTCAACGGGTATTCACTATTCTATTGGTGTGGTAAAGCAATTGTTGGCTGGTGCAACAGTAACTCAATTGTGCACAACACTTTATCAAAACGGAATTCCATATATTCGCGAAATCGTTAGTGGAATAGAAGACTGGATGAAGAAAAATCACTTCAAAAAGATTGATGATTTCCGTGGTTTGGTGAACAAAAAAACTGAGAATACAGCTGCCTTTGAAAGGATGCAGTATATGCGTAAGAACTTTGATTAACACTAATAATTGCCGCAAGGCCCAATCCAATTTTTGAGAGAAAATGATCAGCCTTGTTGCTGGTCATTTTTTGTTTTTCGGCACTTTATTTTTCCTGTTATAATTATAAAACCCCTTCCGGTTTTCACCGAAAGGGATCTTATTTTTAACCTGTTTTTACCTGTCTAAGGTTTTGTATAGATATTAGCTTCGTTTCTGTAGCCCGGCTCATCCAGATACCAGTCCTGAAAGACTTCCCCGCCTGAGCTAGCCCATTCGCCAAATTTGAGATGCGTTTGCAGTATGTCGATTTTTTCGAATGGATAATCAAAATTCACAGGGATTTCGATTGCCCAAGGCAGGTTATTTCCAGTTTTATAGTAACTGCCACTTCCTGGATCTGATACATCTTCCCAAATCCCAAAGTACTCGTCAGAAGCCAATTCTGTGGGTGGACTATCAAGCAGATGGATTTCTTTTGCGCGTTCCTGATCAATGAAAATAAAAGGATTGAAAGGAGCAATTCCGAAATCAGCTTGTGGTGTGCTCAGCGTCATATTCATCAAAATAGTGTCTGTTTCCACATAGGGAATATTGGGCATAGTATTCAAATAGCCATTGTTTTGATAAATCTGATTGATGGCGTCCATCACAATCCAAACTGTTTGATTAGTGTGGCCAGCTTCAAAGCCTTTAGCATCGAGACTTACAACTGAGCCGGAAACAATTCCGCCACTCACACTCTCTACATTTGCAGGATTGATGGGTATGGCAACGCCAAAACCATTATCCAGGCTGGCACCTGCTGCCATCAAGCGGAA
>JAGYNM010000124.1 GCA_018399335.1 Bacteroidales bacterium
AAGCCAAATCTTCCACACAGATAGTTAAGAGAATATGACGGCCAAGTTTGAGACTTAAACATTTCTCGAGCTCAGCCTGAACGGTATGCGCATTATCCTGTCTTTGCCAGCCATGATAAGCTGTTCCGTTATATGCCAGATGAATAAAGTATCGCACGCAGTTTTTTTTTGGCAAATGTCGCTAATTTTAAGAAACTGTTTTCGGAAAGCTGAATTGAACAAATTTTAGTACATCAGGTTTCTCCCTTCCTTATTCCAAGTCACCTTGATCTCTGATAATTGTTTTTTTTCAGCAGCACTTAATTCATAAGGATTGTCTTTCAAAATCAAGAGATTTAATTGCTTCATTTCTAGCAAACTCCACGGAAACTGACCAATCAGGTTGCTTTGTAAATCCAGGTCGGTGAGTTTTGATAAATTACTTAAATCAGGAATGTCAGGTATGGAATTATAACTTAAATCGAGCCTTTCGAGTTGTTGCATTTTTGCAATCCAGGCCGGAAACACTGGTAAACGATTGTGATGAACATAAAAATACTTGAGCGATTTCAGTTGTTGGATTTCCTCTGGCAGCTTTTCCAATTGATTATAGGCCAAAAAAAGTTGCTTCAGTTGACCCAGTTTTGCAATTTCCTGAGGGATGATCTTCAGATTATTATGGTAAAAATCTAACTCTTGCAAGCTTTTAAGCTGAAGTATTTGGTGAGGAAAAATGCCAAAATAATTTTCATAAAAAATCAAACTTTTGAGATTAACTAATTCTGTAAAGCTATCCGGAAGATCGCTTAACTGGTTCTTGCCCAGGTTTAAACGTTCAACACCTTGCATAACATTTATATTATCAGGCAATTGATTGATGTTGTTTCCTCCAACGAGAACCCGTTTAACATTGGCTAAACGTCTGGCAGTTCGTTTATTAAACTTAAGCTGATTATGATTGAGGTTGATTTCCTGAAGACTATCCAAACGTTTTATATAGCGTGGAATACGTTTTATTTTGTTATTCGAAAGGTCCAGCACACGAAGTTGTTTTTGCTTTTTGATTGAGGGCGGAATTCTTTTCAGTTCATTGCGATGAAAAGAAATGATTTCCAATTCATCAAACCGGCGCAGCCTTACTTTTTCAAGTTTGTTGCCTTCCAGATTTAAACGTTTCAGCTTGTTGTCGAAGTTACGGTTGAACTTTATTCTCGTAAATTCATTATTCGAAAAATCTATCTTTTCAATGGCTTTAAAAGCTGTGAGATCTGGCATTTCCTGAAGCGCAGAGAATCGCGCGTCCAAAAAGATCAAACTATCCGGTTGAATCGTGTCGAGCATTTCAAGAAGCACTTTTTGGTTTTTGAGCGCTGCAAGCTGCCATTCTTTTTGCCAGGCTAAAAAAGTAGAATCCTTTTTAAACCGCTCATTTTCTGATTGATTTTGTGAGAAAGTATAAGATGAAATAAGGAATAATAACAATAAGTGTATGTATCGCATGGCCGCAGTTTTTTCTATAAACTAAAACTTTAGTTGTTTTATTATAAGCACATCGAAATATTTTTCATTTTTCTTCCTAAATTTGTTATTCCCTATTGTGACTTCTACCCCGGAAAATTGACAAGAATGAATAATGAATCCGTTTTAAAAATCTCCTATCTGGCAAGCGATAGCAGTGCCAATAAACTGGCCAGAGCTAAGGAAATAATTACAGAAATTTCCGCTGGAAAAGCTTACGAATTAGTTTCTGAATCTGCTATCTTATTCATAGCCACTGGTGGCACAGAGCAAAAAGTTTTACCGTTGATCGAGCATTACCAAGCTTTTATCCTTATCGCGCACCGTGAACAAAATTCGTGGGCAGCAGCAATGGAAATCGCAGCTTATTTGCGCGATCAAAATAAAAAAGTGCTTTTAATAGATGCACTTTCTGATGATGCGATACAAGATTTTGAGGAAGCCTTAAAATTGAAAGAGGCTTTTGATTTTTTGCATCAAAGCAAGGCGGCTGTAGTTGGTGAGGTTTCGGATTGGCTTATTCAATCCAGTATTTCTGAAGCATTATTAAAGCAAAAATTTGGATTACAGCTTCAGTTTATTCCCTGGAATGAATTACCACATCATAGTACTTATGAGGTAAATGATGCGTTTCTAAATTATTTTCCGAACAATCAGAAGCAACAACTTTTGGGTACTTCAAGGGTTTTTCAACAGCTCAACAATTTAATAAATCAAAAGCAGCTTGATGCCATTAGTGTTGAGTGCTTTTCGCTTGTAAACCAGGATGGAGTTACGGCTTGTCTCCCTTTGGCAGTGCTTAATGCACAAGGCAAAGTAGCTGCCTGTGAAGGAGATATCGTAAGCATGATAGGAAAATTGATTATAAAAGCTATTTCCGGAATTATCCCCTGGCAGGCGAATATCGCTGAAATCAAGCCAACTGAAATCTTGTTTGCGCATTGTACGGCGCCCCTGAATTTGCTAAAAGAATTTGAAATCACTACTCATTTTGAAACCGGAAAAGGGACAGCCATAAAAGGACAGCTTGAGGCAAAAAAGCTTGCTGCTTTCCGGCTGGACAATAAACTGGAAAAATATATGCTGATCGAAGGTCGCGTAAAATCGACTCCCTCCCACTCTTTTGCGTGCCGCACCCAGGTAATTCTTGAAACATCCGAGGAAAACTGTGACAGTTTAAAAAATAAAGCCCTCGGAAATCATCATCTTTTGCTTCCAGCCATTTATGCTCCAATACTGAAAAAATTTATGCAATTGCTTGATATTAAGGAATATATTTAGAATAAAATCAAAACTGCAGCAAATATTAAAAAGCCAATGAGAAGATAATAAATGGTGTAGCGTAATAACTCATTGGCTTTTAAACCAGTAATCCCCAACAATGGCAAGGCCCAAAAGGGCTGCAGCATATTTGTCAGCTGATCGCCATAAGCCAGGGCCATCACAGCTTTGGGCAGCGAAACACCGAGTAATGCAGCCGTTTCGATGATTACAGGTCCCTGAACTGCCCATTGCCCTCCGCCGCTTGGGACAAAAAAGTTTACGATTGATGCACTAATCAGCGTTATTATAGGAAAAGTTTCTGCGGTGGCAATCCCGGAAAGCCAGAATGTGAAAGCTGCTAATAAGCCGGAATAATTTAACATACCCATAATTCCGGCGTAAAGCGGAAATTGGATAATGATACCCGAAGTGCTTTTAACCGCTGTGGCAGCATTTTTCTGGAATTGGTTCAAGTTTCCGCTAAATAAAAAAACAAGTCCCAGGAGCACAAAATTAACCTGATTTAATCCAAATCCATGCTTCTCGCTCACAATAAATGCATTAACAAATGCTCCAATCATTATAAAAGCACCAAAAAACTGCAACAGATTAATTCCTGATTTTCTGGTTGATTTTCCCTCTGCTTTTTCAGTATTTGAGAAACTTATTAACTCCTTAGGAACAGCTGACTTTGCCTTTCCAATCAGGAATAATCCTAACAATGGCAGTGCAATTACCAGCATAACAACAGCGATAATATTCATCTCCGAAAAAATGCTTTCCCAAAGGGGAATAATGCCTGTTTTCATTTCCAGAAAATGCCCGGCACTGGCTACACTCAAAGGCGCTGATCCTGAAAACCCACTATGCCAAACCATCATACAGCTATAGGCAGCTGCACCCATCAAACCATAAGGAATAGCAAGATTCAGTTTTTGCGCTTGTTCGCCTGTTTTTCTTACAAGCACTGCACCAAAAACAAGTGCTAATCCCCAATTGATTAATCCCAGAATAAGAGCACTGATGCTAATCACCAGCATAGCTTGCGCCGGCTTTTTGGCAAACCGACTTAAAGTTTTAGCCAGATTATCAAAAGCAGGACTTATTGCCAGCATATAACCCAAAAACAAGATGAGAACCATCTGCATCGAAAAGGCAAGCAGATCCCAAAAGCCTTTCTCCCAGAATACCAGCACCTTGACAAGTCCACTTATATCAGCTGTTGAATTTTGGCCCAAGAGCCAGGATAACAGGAAAGTAATGATGCTAAGTAAAATAGCAAGATTAAGAGGATCAAAAACAAATCCTGACTGTTTCTTTTCAGGCATTTAACAGTTAGCTTTAGTGTTAAAAGTTAAAATGTGTTCTGAGGCCATAAACCCGATAATCATTTTTTGTTCCTGCAGCATTTTGAATCCATTGAATATGAGGCGAAATATGAATCCATTCATTCACTTGTCTCCTTCCGTAGAGCTCCACAACTTTTTCGTGATTCAATGATTCGTCAAAAGAAGTTTGTTCGCCATATGCTATACCTATGGCCAAAGTTCGTTTTAAAATTGATCTTACAAATCTGGCTCCAACACTCCAGGATGATTCAATTGGCCAGTAATCAATCATTTCGGCCTGATTGCTGCCATAACGACCAAAAAGATTGTAGGTTTTAAACAGCAATAAATCGATGCTTGTTCCCCAGCCATATCCGTTTTCAATTTCAGGATGTTGGTAGCCGTACAGTCGTAGATTAGATTCAAAGTCTGTTCCCGGCAAAATGGTCCAGGCTAAACTGGCAATTCTATAAAGGTTTGTGAAAATGTCCGCCCCGGAATTATCCAGACTCGACAATCCAAAATGCAAATGATATCTTTTGAAAAGTGTGGTTTGAATCCTTATTCCAGGGG
>JAGYNM010000125.1 GCA_018399335.1 Bacteroidales bacterium
TTCTGGGCTGATTTGCTCAAATCGAATGCTGATTATACCGGTGTCTTTCGCCTTGTTTGCGCCGTGTTTGATGGCATTTTCGATCAGGGGTTGTATCAGCATGGGTGGTATCTGGGTGGTTTGCTGGTCGAGTTTCGGGTCGACAAAAATATGGGTCTGCAACTTGCCGTTCATCCTGATTTTCTCGAGGCGGATGTAGTTTTCGATGTATTCCACCTCTTCTTCCAGGCAGATGAATTTTTCGGAGGCATAGTCCAGGGTGCGGCGCATCAGGCGTGATACATCGGATAGATAACGGATGGCGTTGTCGATTTCGTTTTTGAGGATGGCATTTTGGATAGCGGTGAGCACATTGAAAATAAAATGCGGATTCATTTGTGCCTGAAGGGCTTGCAGCTTAAGTTCGGCCAGCTGCTGCTGTAGCTCATATTTACGCTTTTGCTGTTCGCGCAGGTAACGGATGCGCCAGTTCATGCCGGCCAAGAGCAGGGCAGTGGCAGCCAGGACAAAAAGGGTCATAAACCACCATTGCTGCCACCAGGGTTTCAGTATGCTGAAAGGATAGGAGATGCTTCCTTGTATTTTGTGGATGGGTTTGCAAAGCTGCACTTCCAGGATGTAATCGCCCGGGTCGAGGTTTGTAAAGACAGCTAGTTTTTCAGTACTGGATTGCGACCAGGTGGTATCGAGGCCGAGCAAGCGGTAGCTGTAAAAATCCTTTTCGGGATCGATACGGTTGTTGCTCCCAAAATGGAAGCTCAGGTAGTTTTGGTCATGTTTAAAAGTGGGGTTCAGCGGCACTTTGGTAAAGTGTGGCATATTTTTCTGTGCTGGCCAATCGAAGGGTTTCAGGAAAAGATCCAGCTGCCGCAGTTCGGGCTTTAAGGGTGCATTGCTGGCATTATTGGCTTTTAGGGTGTTGATCAGGAGCAATTCATCACCATTTTCAAGCCATATCATTCCCTCATCATCCAGCGTGGCAGCATTAACATCAAAAGCATTGTAGCCATCCACGCTTCCATATACGCTTATGTTTATTGTGTTGTTTTTTATCCATGCATGGAGGTCGATGCGGTTCAGGGCGCTGTTGGTTCCTGCCCACAGAAATCCCTGTTTGTCGCATTTAATCCATTGAATGGTGCGGCCCGTAATTCCGTCGGCGGACGAGAGACTTTTTAGCAGTTTGGGTGTGTCGCTGTCATTGCTGAAAAGATGAATAAAGCCATCGGAACTGCCCGCCACCAGCAGACTGTCGCCGGCAAAGTCAAGTGAGGTGAAATTATAGCTGAGACCGGGGTAAAGCTTGTTGAGATGCGAAAAGCTGCCGGTATAATAACTATATAAACCCTGAAAACGTGATGCAAACCAGATTCTGCCTGCACGTACTTCGGAGGCGACTGTGAATTGTGGTAAATCAGGATGCTTATCTTTGGTCAACCAGGGAAGTCCTATCGTTTCATCTCCTTTGATTACTGCACGCATAACTTCTAAATTAAAGTTAAAAGTATAATAAAGGGTGTCCTGATTAAGTGTCACATTTTCATACCAAAAGGAGTTCAGGTATGTTATTCTTTGGTCACTTAAATCATAGCTAAACGTGCCAAGACTTGTACTCACCAGAATTTTATCCTGGCTAAGCGGAAGGATTTTATTGAATTTGATTGGCTGAGACTTTCCGGCAGTCGTATTTAATTTTTGTGTTAGTTTTGTTTTTAGTCTTGAAAAAGTCGATTCGTTGATTTCAAAGGGAGGTTTAGTATCCAATTCAATTGCTTTGATCACTGAGTGTAAATTGAAAATAGTTAAATCACCTGATTTTTCATAATACTTGTAGGCTGTATCAAATATGGTTTTGTTGTTTAAATCAACTCTTTTTAAGATCGAAAACCATTCATCATAGTTTGCGAGGTAAGTAGTCAGCAGGGTTTTATAGAAGCTTTCGGCTGGAATTACTTCGTATGTTTGTCCGTTATATTGCCATAATCCTTTGGTAGTGCTGATCCAGGTATTTTTAGCTGAATCCTGCTGGATGTTGCTAACCGTTTCTGATTTATCCGAAAAAGGAAGCGGCAGGCTGCTGAAAATTTGTAACGGTAATTGGAGCAGTCCCTGGTCGAGCGACAAAAACCAAAGGCAGTTGTTGGTATGGTCATATTCCAGTCCCCAGCCATTGATTTTTTCTATTCCCAGCATATTATTGTAGTTCACCATTTCACCTGCGTTAAAGCGGAAAAGACCTCCCGGTCCTTCGGCTTCCCAGGCTGCAGCCCATACGTTTCCATAAGGATCCTCAAGCCATTCGAAGACTTGTCCGATACCTGGTTTAACGAATTCATGGTCAGCCGATTTGTAGTAATAACTGTCGCGGTTAAACCCGTAATAAGTCTCATTAGAAGCAGTATAAATACCCGACCAGATTTTGGTTTCTGAGTAAAAGTTTCTGTTGGTTCGTTCCAGTTTTTTCGTTTCCGGATAATAGGTCAGGGTAAAAGCTGTTTCATTATTGAGGGCAAGAATTTTATCCTCACTTTCAAGGAAATTAGTGAAATGTCGCGCGGAATACGCCATAGAATCAAGCTTGAAATTGATAAGGCTGTCATCTGAATATACCGCAAAGACTTCTTTTCCGCCAATTAGCAGTTGTTGGTATTCCGGCAAAAACTTCAATATTCTGATTTCATCATTGGCAAGCGCGCTGTTTTCACTGTTGAACCAAACCAGGCTGTCGCCATCAAAGCGGGCAAGGCCGTTGCCATAAGTCCCAAACCAGAGCTTTTCCTGATTGTCTTCGATCATGGCCCAAACGCGCATTCCGCTGAGGGTATCCAATCGCTTATCTGCAACAAAAAAGCCATCCTGATAGCGCACCACACCCGCATCAGTGCCAATCCAAAGCCAGTCGCGCGAATCAATCAATGACGAACGCACCGAATTGGTTGGCAGTCCTTCAACTGTGGTAAATTGGTTGTAATGAAACTGTTGCGCCACAGCCTGAGCAAAGCTGAATAGTATAAACAGACCGATTGCGAAAAGCCTTTTCATCGCTGTGATTGTTCATTAAATCGCGCTATGGTATGCACAAAGTCCTCAATCCGGCGCTTAGCCACATCCAGCTCGGTACCGTCTTCCAAAATGACGTAATGTCTTTGATAGCGGCTGTAATTCTTAACGTAATTCAGATTCACCAGGCATGATTTGTGAATTCTGAAAAATAAGGTATCCGGAAGACTTTCCTCCAGGGCTCCCAGATTTTTAGCAACCACCAGCTGTCGGCCGTCAACAGTGAAAAGTCGTGTATAGTTTTCTTCGGCTATACAATGTGTAATGGTATGGTAGTTTTCGAGCTGATATCCGGTGAGGGTAGGGAAGGCGATGCGCGAAAAACGATTGCCTGAGCCGACAAGACTGGTCAACAATTTTTCAATTCTTTCCTCTTTTTGCTTTTTTACCTGATTTAGCTGAAAGCGATTCAACACTTCCTGAAGTTCAATAATATTTACTGGTTTGAGCAGGTAGTCGAAGGCGGCATGCTTAATGGCCTCGATGGCATATTTGCGGTGTGCCGTTGTAAAAATCACATCAAAAGTAATGGTGCTGAAATAGTTAAAAAGCTCAAACCCATTCCCGTGAGGCATTTCAATATCCAAAAAAACCAATTCAGGCTGATGTTTGTTTATGGCCTTAGCACCTTCATCAACTGAATTGCAGAGTTCCAGAACGGAAATTTTATCATTAAAATACCGTTGAAGCAGTCCATCCAAAGCCTCCCGGGCATTAATTTCATCATCGATGATGATACAAGAGGTTGCTTTCATAAGCTGTTGTTTGTTTACTGCATAAAATTAAAAGAAAAATAGATGTGAGCCAAAGTTTTTTAAGGAAAGGGCCTTTTTTAAAATAATCGAGTTGTTTGGATAAACGATCGGTACATTTTGAAGGTCAGTTAATCATTAATAGCAGCTTGAGGATGGGATACTTCTTTTATTGAAGATTCAGTAAAAAACTTTTTGGCCAAGAAGCTGAGGATGCTGCTACTTCTTATCTTTGCCGCATGAACTACCCCGAAACCCTCCAGTGGATGTTTGCACAGCTCCCCATGTATCAACGCGTGGGAGCGGCTGCCTACAAAGCCGACCTGGATAATACCATCCGATTGTTGAAGATGCTGGACAATCCTCAGCAGCATTTCAAGGCCATTCACATCGCTGGCACGAATGGCAAAGGATCTGTGTCGCACATGATTGCTGCTGTGCTGCAAACAGCAGGTTACAAAACAGGTTTATACACTTCGCCGCACCTGCGTGATTTCAGGGAGAGAATTCGCGTCAATGGCGAGCTAATCCCGGAAGAAAAGGTGGTTTCCTTTATTGATAAGCATCAACCGGATTTTGAGGTCATGCAGCTTTCATTTTTTGAAATGACAGTAGGGATGGCTTTTGATCATTTTGCTGCTGAAAAGGTGGATATTGCAGTAGTGGAAACTGGCATGGGTGGCAGACTTGATTCTACCAATTTGGTACATCCGGTGCTAAGTGTGATCACCAATATTGGTTTTGATCATATGCAGTTTTTGGGTGACACCTTACCTAAAATCGCTGCCGAAAAGGCCGGGATTATTAAGTCCGGGGTTCCTGTTGTGATAGGG
>JAGYNM010000126.1 GCA_018399335.1 Bacteroidales bacterium
TGGTGATCAGGGAACAACAATTGGTCGCTGCACTCCTTCAGGGAAAGCCTTAATCAATAATGAATTTTACGAAGTTCATGCTCGTTCGGAATTTATCGATGAGGACGAACCTATCGAAGTAATAAAAGTAGAACATAATAAAATCTTTGTTAAACACATAAAAAACAATTAATTATGAATGACCTGTATATTCTGATCGCCATTGGTTTGGGAGCGCTGTTCCTGATTTGGTTCTTGTTTTATTTTATACCTGTGGGATTGTGGTTTACCGCCTTGGTTTCAGGAGTTAGAATTTCGTTGCTTCAGCTTATTCTGATGCGCTGGCGTAAAGTTCCGCCATCAGTAATTGTAAACAGCCTTATTGCCGCCACAAAGGCTGGAATACCGCTTGAACGCGATGATTTGGAGGCTCACTTTCTGGCAGGTGGCCGTGTGCAAAAAGTAGTGAATTCGCTTATTTCTGCCGATAAGGCCAATATGGATCTTAACTTCAAAACTGCTACTGCCATCGACCTCGCTGGTCGTGATGTATTCGAAGCGGTGCAAATGTCAGTAAACCCTAAAGTAATTGATACTAAAAAAGTTGCTGCAGTTGCAAAAGACGGAATTCAGCTGATTGCTTTAGCAAGGGTTACTGTGCGCGCTAATATCCGCCAATTGGTTGGTGGTGCCGGCGAAGAGACTATTCTTGCACGTGTTGGTGAAGGTATCGTTTCATCGATTGGTTCGGCCGATTCGCACAAGCAAGTGCTTGAAAATCCTGATTCCATTTCAAAAGTTGTGCTTAAGAAAGGTCTTGACTCTGGTACGGCTTTTGAAATCTTATCCATTGATATCGCTGATATCGACATTGGAAAGAATATCGGAGCTGTGCTTCAGATGGATCAGGCCAATGCCGATAAAAATATTGCACAGGCCAAGGCAGAGGAACGTCGTGCTATGGCTGTGGCTCAGGAACAAGAGATGCGTGCTAAAGCCCAGGAAGCCCGTGCCAATGTGATACAGGCCGAAGCGCTTATCCCACAAGCGATTGCCGATGCCTTTAGTAAAGGTAACCTTGGAATTATGGACTATTATAAATTTCAGAATATCCAGGCCGATACAAAAATGCGTGACTCAATTTCGGATCCGTCTAATCAGCATTTAGGCGGTGGAAGCAAAGACAATCCGAAAGAAAATAAATAATTCCTGATTAGGTTAATGTTCCCCGTTCATTAGAATGGGGAACATTTTCATTCACTTAATGCCTTTTATTACCTTGTTGAATACAACGGAAAATCAACAAATTGCGGCTGCTTACGAAAAGCTTAAGACCTTGCTCATACCCTCTACTGACAAGGAAAGACTACTTCGGGTAGATGAGGCTTTTAGCCTTGCAAGTGGATTGTATGAAACCAGGCGGATGCCAACAGGAAAGCCGTACATCCTTCATCTGTGCGAACTTGCACTGATTGTTGTAGAGGAATTGGGAATGGGAAGTACTACCGTAATGGCCGCTTTTCTGCATGGTACAGATCAAAAGACTACACTAAATCTTCAGCAAATTGAATCTCGTTTTGGGAGCAGTGTTGCTTTGATTATCGAAGGTTTTAACAAGGTTTCGAGCTTGCAGACAGAGCGGCTTTCGTTTCAGTCGGATAATTTCAGGAAGCTTTTTTTGAGTCTGATTGAGGATATCCGCGTGGTGCTGCTTAAGATAGCTCATCGGCTTTACGATCTTAGAAATCCAGAAGACGCAGCTGTGGAGCGACTTGAGATGTATTACCACGAAGTGAAGCATCTTTATATTCCGATTGCTCACCGCCTTGGCTTGTATTTAATTAAAGCTGAGTTTGAAGAAAGGGTGATGCGTTTCGAACATCCGGATATTTATCAGGCTATCAGCGAAAAAATAGCAGCCACTAAGGCAAAACAAGAAGTGCTGATGGAGGAATTTATCCAGCCAATTCAGCGAGAATTGCTAGCACAGCGTTTCGATTGCACAATCAAATGGCGTACTAAATCGATTCCTTCCATTTATGCAAAGATGAAAGCTCAAAACGTTGAATTTGAGCAGGTTTATGATATTTTTGCAATCCGAATCATCAGCAAAAGTCAGTTTAAAAAGGAAAAAGAAGATTGTTGGCGAATCTATTCCATCGTTACTGATTTATATCCACCAAACCCAAAACGTTTACGCGATTGGATTACCACACCAAAAGCCTCCGGTTATGAATCGCTGCACACCACTGTACAAATGACTGATGGTAAATGGGTTGAAGTCCAGATACGGTCTGAACGCATGGATGAGATAGCAGAAAAAGGGCAGGCAGCTCATTGGCAATACAAGGATTCATCCGGAAAAATGGATACCGAAGAATGGCTGAATCAGGTGCGGGATATTTTGGAAAACCCGGGGCAGCTCAATTTTGATTATTCGTATCGTAATAGCAATAAATATCAATCTGATAAAATATTCATCTTTACGCCTAACGGCGATTTGAAGCAGTTGCCAAAAGGATCCACCGTTTTGGATTTTGCATATGAGGTTCATACACAGGTTGGTGCAAGTTGTAATGGAGCAAGGGTAAATAATCGTATTGTTCCAATCAGGCATGAGTTGCAGAATGGTGACAAGGTAGAGATCATTACCAATAAAAAACAAAGTCCGAAGACCGACTGGTTGAACTTTGTTATTACTGAACGTGCCAGATCCAAAATTAAACGTTTTTTGAGGGAAGAAGAGCTCAAGGAAGCCGAAATTGGGAAGGCAATGTTATTCAGGAAGTTGAAAAACTGGAAAATTTCAAACTTTGACGAAGTCGTTAATAATTTAGTAAAACATTACAAAACAGCTTCATCAATTGAGCTTTATCATGGCATTGCTACAGATAAAATTGATTTAATTGGCGTTAAAAAGTTTTTGCAGGAAGAAATTGTTCCTCCTGCAAAATCTGGTTCAGAATCGCAAGATTTTCAACCGGATGAAACAAAAAAACAAACCAGCTTTCAACAAAAGAATGATTATCTGGTTATTGATGACACGATCAGCAATGTGAATTATCGTCTGGCCAAATGTTGTAACCCAATTCCTGGTGATAGTGTTTTTGGGTTTGTTACCATAGGAGGCGGGATAACGATTCACCGGACAGGTTGTCCAAATTCGAAACGACTCAAGGAAAATTATCCTTACCGAATCATGCAGGTCAGATGGAAGGATGCTTTTGATAGTCCTGGCTTCCAAACTGCTTTGCGCATTGGAGGTAAAGATACCCTCGGACTCGTTGGTGAGATTACCAAAGTGATCAGTAATGACATGAAAGTAAATATGAGAAGCATTTCATTTGATACACGCGACGGTCGTTTTGACGGAAGGCTTGTACTTCAAATTAAGGATACAGATCATTTAGAGCAACTTATATACCGTTTGGGTAAGATTCAAGGAATAGATCGTGTTCAGCGTGTGGATCAACTTAAATAATAAAAAATGATAATACAGCTATTAATTCTCTCACTTTTGTTTTTTGGTTTGGCAACCTGGTTTTTTATCAAACGTAAAAAGGTGCTCGGTTTTACGTTTGGTGCAATTGGAATAATGGCCTTATTGCTGTTTTTTATTGTTCGCTATCTTTATCCTCATTCGGTTCCATTCTGATCTGAGTTCAGGCTTTTAGGCTAGCTCAAACCATTTTTCAACCCAAACAGTTTTGTCTTCAGGTTCACTGTGATGCCTGAATTCATTCGTAAAGCGGTTGTAAACATAATCTTTTTCCCAGTCTTTAGCATTAAGGGCAATTTGCGAAACAGCTTCAACCATCAGGTCTAATTCTGCACAAGTCATTGTTGGATGCAAAGAAGCCCTGATCCAACCGGGCTTTTGAGACAAATCGCCATGATTGATCAAATCCGTGATTTGTCTGCTTTTATCATGACTTACATCGAGCAGATAATGGCCGTAAGTGCCTGCACAGGCGCAACCGCCGCGTACTTGAATGCCAAAACGATCATTCAGGAGTTTTACAACAAGATTGAAGTGAATATTGTCGATATAAAAGGACAAAACACCCAAACGATCCTCTACATTATCAGCTAAAATATGAACTCCGGGAATTTTTCTAAAAGCCTCAAATGCTTTTGACACCAGCTGATGTTCTCTTTCACGAATTTTTTCGGTGCCCATTTTGTTTTTCACTTCGATAGCAAGCGCTGTGCGTATCGCCTGCATAAAACCAGGAGTTCCGCCATCTTCACGAAGTTCGATGTCATCAATATACTTATATTCTCCCCATGGATTGGTCCAGTCTACTGTTCCGCCACCCGGATGGTCGGGTGTGGCATTTTTATAAAGGCTGCTGTCGAAAACCATAACGCCGGAGCTACCCGGGCCGCCTAAAAATTTGTGAGGACTAAAAAAAATGGCATCCAGCTTTTTCATTTCATCGTCTGCCGGATGCATGTCAATATCCACGTAAGGTGCAGAAGCAGCAAAATCGATAAAGGCTGTGCCGCCGTATTCGTGCATAATTTTTGCCATTTCGTGAT
>JAGYNM010000127.1 GCA_018399335.1 Bacteroidales bacterium
TACAGTAACTCTTTCACAATCAAGGTGGGACGTACTGGAATCGAACCAGTGACCTCATGCCTGTCAAGCATGCGCTCTAAACCAACTGAGCTAACGTCCCGATTTTTTTGCAAAAATAGCGGTTTTATGCATTGCCGCAAGGATTTTTAGCCGTTAACTGTTCCAATGTTTCAAATCGTTGCAGATGCATCACATATTGACGAAATCTTTTTAAATTCGCTTCCGGTAAAGATTTGTGTGTTTCAAAATCCAAATTCTAATTTATGAAGACTTTTAAATCCCTGTTTCTTACAGCTCTGCTAATTGGCTTTTCTACTTTAATTATTGCTCAGGAAAAAGGCAAAGCCATTACCATGAGCGACATCTGGTCGTCCGGGAAATTTTATCCTAAAATGGTTCGCGGCCTCAACCCCATGAATGATGGCGCTACTTATGCCGTGCTCGAAGATAGCCTCTTAAATGTTTACACCTATAGAAAAGGTGAAAAAGTAAAGAGCCTGTTAAACACCAAAAAGCTTATTCCTGAAGGCTCTGATACACCTATTCGAATGGGAAGCTACGAGATGAGTCCGGATGAAACCAAGTTACTCATTCCCACCGAAACAGAATCTATTTACAGGCATTCGTCTAAATCGAATTATTATATCTACGAACTGGAAAGCGGGAAGTTATATCCCCTTTCGAACAATGGCAAACAGCAACTTGCCGAATTTTCGCCTGATGGTAAAAATGTAGCCTTTGTGCGCGACAACAACCTTTTTGTTACAGCATTGGGTGGCTTAACAGAAAAACAACTCACTACTGATGGCGAATTTAACACCATTATTAATGGAACGACAGACTGGGTTTATGAAGAAGAATTTGGCTTTACGAAAGGCTTTTTCTGGTCACCCGACAGCAAAACCATTGCCTTTTATCGCTTTGATGAAAGTAAGGTGAAATTGTATCAAATGGAACTTTTTACCGGACTTTATCCGGAATGGTACACCTATAAATACCCAAAAGCCGGTGAAGATAACAGTTTGGTAACTATTCATACCGTTGAAATCGAAAGTGGCAAACAGCAACAAATTGATACCGGAGCAGAAACAGATATTTATTTCCCCCGCATCAAATGGACTACTCAGGCTGATCAGCTTGCCGTTTACCGCCTCAACAGATTGCAAAATAAATTGGAAATTTTATTGGCAAATACCCAATCAGGAAATGTAAACACCCTTTACGAAGAAGAAAATCCCTGGTACATTGAAATAGAAAACAACCTGAATTTCCTCCCCGATGGCAAACATTTTGTGATCAGCAGCGAAAAAGACGGTTATAATCACCTTTATTTATATGGTATGGATGGCCAGCTGATCAGACAACTTACTTCTGGCCCGCATGATATCACTGCAGTATATGGATTCGAGCCTAAAAGCCAGACAATTTATTACCAGCAAGCCGTGAGTTCACCTATGGACAGGCAAATTTTATCGGTGAATTTAAATGGCAAAACGAGCATGATAGTTGAAGAAGAAGGCAGCAGCGCCGCCAGCTTTAGCAAAGATTTCAGCTATTTTATCCATACTTTCAGCACTGCTAATGAACCTCCGGTTTTCAACCTGCGTAATAGCAAAGGTAAGCTGGTTAGGGTACTCGAAGACAATAGCAAACTAAAAAATCAGCTCGCTGAATATCAGCTAAGCCCAAAAACCTTTTTCAATTTCGAGCATCCTGATATTGTGCTGCCAGATGGCACTAAAACACATTTAAACGCCTGGCAAATCTTACCTCCCGATTTCGATCCCAACAAGCAATATCCTGTTTTACTTTATGTGTATGGAGGACCGGGAGCTCAAACAGTAAACAATTCATGGGGTTGGAATGATTATTTCTGGCATCAGCTGCTGGCACAAAAAGGTTTTGTGGTAATTTCGGTTGACAACAGGGGAACTGGTGCCCGGGGTGAAACCTTTAAAAAAATGACCTATAAAGAATTAGGTAAATACGAAACTGAAGATATGATCTCGACCGCCAAATACCTTAACAGCCTTCCCTACATAGATGGCAATCGCATTGGCATCTATGGCTGGAGCTATGGCGGGTTTATGGCAACATCAGCAATTACAAAAGGTGCCGATCAGTTTAATACCGCTGTTGCAGTGGCTCCCGTAACCAGCTGGCGCTATTATGATAATATCTACACCGAACGCTTTATGCAAAAACCGCAGGATAATCCCGAAGGTTACGACAACAACTCTCCTATCAATCATGTGGATAAACTCAAAGGCAATTACCTGCTCATCCACGGTAGTGCCGATGATAATGTGCACTATCAAAACGCAATGGAACTGATTGAAGCCCTTGTTAAAGCCGACAAACAATTCGATCTGATGATTTATCCCAACAAAAATCACGGGATTTACGGCGGCAATACCCGCAAACATGTTTTCGATAAAATCACCAATTTCCTGATCGAAAATCTTAATCCCGAAGAATAAAACGCATTTAATTGGTAATAAATTTTTGTATTAAACTGAAAACCTTTATTTTTGCGCCCCGAATTATAATTAATAACCTTAAAGAAAGAGAGTGTATTTAACATGATCATTATTCCTGTAAAAGAAGGCGAAAGCATCGACCGCGCGCTGAAAAAGTATAAGCGCAAATTTGAGAAGACCGGAGTTGTTAAAGAACTTCGTAACCGTCAAAAATTCACTAAACCATCCGTGGTGAATCGTGAACAGAAACTCAAAGCGATTTATATTCAGCAATTGCGTCAGCAAGAAGAAAATTAGTTCGCTTTTTTTTCAAGAATCAAAAAAACTTTGATGTTTATATAGATGTTTACTATATTTACATCAAAGTTTTTTTTTGACCATGATTCAAGAATTTCTGCGCTTTCTGGAAACCGAAAAAAGAGCTGCTACGCTAACGGTAAAAAGCTATGCTTCTGACTTAAAAAGTTTTGAAGCATATGTTCACGAAAATTTTGAGCATGAATCTTTGCAGCAAATCAAGAAACCGGTGATACGTTCCTATACAGTTCATCTCAGTAAAAGCAAACTTGAGCCGCGCTCAATAAATAGAAAACTCTCTGCTATCAGGGCATTTTACCGTTTTTTGGAACAACGCCATCAGCTTGGTGATAATCCGGCTGCTACAATCAAATCGCTTAAGACCTCAAAAAAAGTACCCGACTTTATCCCCGAAAACCTGCTGGAAACAATTCAAAATGAAATACCACAAGATTTTTCAGGCCTAAGAGATTTTATCATTTTCGAATTGCTTTATCAAACCGGAATGCGTCGTGAAGAATTATGCCAGCTTAAAGACAAATCCATTGATTTCGGCTCTTCGCTTTTAAAAGTGCATGGCAAAAGAAATAAAGAACGGCTTATTCCGTTTGGATTTAAATTAGCTACGCTGATGAAAACCTACCAGGAAAAACGCAATACTCATTTTAACAGTGAGCATTTCGAAAGTTTTATCGTGAGTAACAAAGCTGGTGCATGCTATCCCGAACTCATCAAACGTGCAGTAGCTTCAAGTGTTTTAGCTATTTCTGGTAAACTTAAAATAAGTCCGCATACCTTGCGTCACACTTTTGCTACTCATCTTCTTAACAACGGAGCTGATTTGCTAGCTATTAAAGAACTGCTAGGCCACAGCTCCCTGGAAGCCACACAAATTTATACACATAATACGATAGATCATTTAAAGAAAATTCACCATCAAGCCCACCCGTTGGGTTAACTAACTAATAAAAGGAGGTTTATTATGAAAGTAAACATTAATGCAGTGCATTTCAAAGCAGATCAAAAATTAGAAAACTTTATCACTAACAAAATTGAAAAGCTTTCGAACAAGCACACCGAAGTAATTGGCTCTGAAGTAACACTAAAGCTGGAAAACACTGACATTCCCGACAACAAAATCACCGAAATCAGGATTTTATTAAAGGGCAATGATCTATTTGCAAGCAAACAAAGTAAATCATTTGAAGAAGCAGCCGATGCAGCAATCGACGCCTTAAAAAAACAGCTAGAAAAGCACAAAGGAAAATTCACCAAATAACATAACATTTACGCTTAACAAAATCGCTTGCCTGCAGATCAATGACCTACAAGGTGTTTTTGAGGTAAAAAAATACCATTGTAAGCAATAAACAGGCAAGCGATTACTGTTTTTTGCGTTAGCTTATACAATTGATTTACAGAGCATTTACCCAATACAATATATTTTTATCATACTTTTTCACAAAATTACTTGGTGGATAAAATTAAACTGTCTATTTTTGCAGACCTTTTTGAAGCCCAGAAAGGCAAATAAACACGTTCTTTTTACACTTGCCGGTGTAGCTCAGTTGGCCAGAGCAGCTGATTTGTAATCAGCTGGTCGGGGGTTCGAATCCCTCCACCGGCTCAAAGGATGCCTTCAGCAAATAACAAAAAATTAAAAATGTGAAATTTTAAGTTAAGCATCCTGAAATTT
>JAGYNM010000128.1 GCA_018399335.1 Bacteroidales bacterium
GAATTGAATATTATCAGCAAGCGTGTTCAAAATGGAATGCTCCACAAAGCGACGGTTGGGATTCAGGTCATCCTCGGTTGGGAAATGCTTTTTCTTATTGTCTTCGATGCGGTTTTCGGCATAGCGTGTGGCTTCTATTAAAAAAGAACACTGCCAAATAAACAACTCATAAAGCTTGTTTATACTTAATAATAACTGCTTTTCTCCCTGATACAGATCGTTATTACCCGCCTGATAATAAGCATAAACCGATTGAAGAACTTTTACCCTGAGATGCCTTCTGCTGAGCATGATGTAGAATGGAAATAATTTCTAATAATTGAGTGCGCAAAGGTACAAAAAAACAATCCCGTAAATACAGTGTAAACGGTAAACTAATTTCCAAGCCATTTAAAGGCCTTGAAAAAAATCTCCACGTCTTTCCAAACTGTGTAATCCCTTGCGTAGAGCAGGTTAAGCTGATTGATCATTTGATCCTCAGTTACCGGACGTTTAAAAACCAAAGCCGGACACAGCACTCCACTGCGAATTGCAGGAAGTTTTTGTGTTTGCTGATCAACTTTACAATAGCCAACCCAGGATTTCCTGCCAAAAATTACAAGTAAAATGTTCTTCAAGTAATTGAAAGGTCGTTTCACAAACCAAAGCAATAGCGGCCACATCGCCAAACTGCCGGCAGCCGCGAGTATATCAAAAAATCGTTTGCTTCTGCGGTTTGGATTAGAATCGATTGCATTGATTCCAATAGTGTACAAATCGCCCCTGGTATTGATTGAATTACTTCCAATAATGGAGAGGCTGTCTTCGGGAGCAATTTTGTAATCGACACCGGCAGCGTGCCAGGCAACCATTTTATCAATAATAGTTTGATGTGGGAGGTTTTTTGAACAAAAAATCACTTCGTTGATACGGTAAATAGCAATCATTTCGGGCACCTGATGAATATGTCCGATAAAAGAAGCGGGCAATTTTTCGTCGGCTTTTGTTTCAACAAGACCCACAAACTCAGGTTTTATGGCAGTGGATCTGAGCAATTCTGCTACACGCTGCGCTTCTGTTCCATTTCCTATAACCAAAAACCGTCTTTTAACGTCACCTCCCAGCGTAAAGCCATCCATTTTAAGCAGATAGGCACTAAATCTGATCAAACTCGTTACAATGGCCAGCCAGGCAGTTCCCAGCAATATCAAAGCCCTCGAAAACCTCAGATTTTCAGGTAATAAAGCATAAAAAACTAAAATCATTAAGCTGCCCACTCCTATTCCCTGAAGGGCTTTTGGAATGCGATAAGGTTTATCGTAACCGCCACTGAAATAGATCGAAACCAGCCAGATAAGTGTATAAACAGGCAGCACAAAAGTCACCAGCACAAGCGGATAGTCGCCGCCTTCGCGGTAAATGGTAAAATCGCCCCAAAATTGCTTGATCAGCAGCAGGCCTGCAAAACCAGTAACAGCATCCAGAACCGGCAGCATTGCACGTTTGAAAAACCTTGCTGTTAATGCCAGAAAAGCCCTGAAATAAATTGCGATATTTATCAGAAAAGTAAAGGTGGAAGCGCGTTTTTGACTGAAATGTTTCTGTGCAAAAATGATCATCGCATTATAGAAAACAAAAACATAATTCACACTGCTTTTCTTGGTACTTTCACCTTTATAATGGATGATACGTGTTTCGGGAAAATAAAAATTCTTAAACCCTGCCTGTGTAATGCGATAGGAAAGATCAATATCTTCGCCATACATAAAAAACGCTTCATCGAGCAAGCCAACCTTGTCGAGCACCGAACGGCGCATCAGCATAAAAGCTCCGGCTAATACGTCCACTTCGTGCGTTTCATCCTTATCCAGAAAACCTAAATGATAGCGCGAAAAACGTTTGGACCTCGGAAAGAGTGATGCTAATCCAAAAATTTTATAAAAAGCTGTGAGCGGAGTAGGTAGTCCTCTTTTTGATTCTGGTAAAAATTTACCTGTACCGTCAACCATTTTCACTCCCAGACCTCCTGCATCGGGATGCGCATCCATAAAACCGACCACTTTTTCGAAGGTGTCGTCTTCGACAACAGTGTCGGGATTCAGCAGCAATACGTATTCCCCTTCCGACTGCCTGATTGCTTGATTATTTGCTTTACTAAAACCAACATTATCACGGTTTGCAATAACTTTAACCTCCGGGAATTTCTCCTCAAGCATGCGCAAAGAGCCGTCTACTGAATTATTGTCGACCACAAACACCTCGGCTTCAATCTTTTGCAATGCCTTGCGCACCGAAAAAAGACATTGTTCCAAAAAATGTTCCACATTATAATTGACAATAACGATCGACAGCTTCATAGGATAAGTCTGTTTTTGAGGCTTCAAAATTACAGCAAAAATCTACAAACTTGCCACCCAAATCACATTGAATCCTGTCTTGGATAAGTAAACCGACATTTTTCTATATTTGCCCAGCACAAAAAACATCACTTCATGACCAGACAACTCAAGCTCAACGAAGATTGGGCATCCGTTGCCATCGGCGGTTTTATGATTATGGCTGTTTTGGCCACCTCTTTTATTCCAGCACTTCCTCAATTTGGCCCCAAAACAGGCTGGAACGGCTGGACAGTGCTGAGCACAGAAGTTTTTACGTCGGGAAATACGCTTCGCTTGCTGATGACATTTCTGTACTTTTTCTTTTTCGCACTGGCTGGCACCTGGTTGATGGGAAATCGCGGAAAGGAGTTATTGAAGGCTTTTCCGGTAGTTTTTGTTTTATCAATGATTGCACAATTTGTTGCCAGCAGTGGGTCGATGAAAAATCTGGGCCTCGAAACGGTTTTGTTTTCGCTTTTGCTTGGCTTGTTTATCAGCAATGTTTTAAGCACCCCAAACTGGCTAAAAGCCGGTATTCAGAGTGAATTTTATATCAAAATCGGACTTGTATTGCTTGGCGCAAGCATACTGTTTACAGAAATAATGAAAGCGGGTTTATACGGTGTGGCTCAAGCTGTTATTGTTGTAGTTACGGTTTGGTATTTTGCTTATTGGGTAGCGCGCAAATTAAAAGTTGATGACGAACTCAGCGTAATGCTGGCAAGTGCTGTAAGTATTTGCGGAGTTTCGGCTGCCATTGCTACTGCTGGAGCTATCAAAGGCGACAGCAAAAAGCTAAGTTATGTGATTTCGTTGGTACTTGTAGTTGCCATCCCGATGATGATTTTTATGCCACTTTTAGCCAAATGGATGAATCTTCCGGATGAGGTGACGGGCGCCTGGATGGGAGGCTCCATCGATACTACGGGCGCTGTGGTGGCAGGCGGCACAATCGCAGGAGATACCGCACTCAAGTTTAGTACCATCATCAAATTTTCACAAAATGTGTTACTGGGAGTTGCCGCTTTTTTAATTTCCATTTTCTGGACATTGAAAGGCTCCAAGGAAAATCCGACCGGAGAGAAAGTTGGCTTACGGGTGATTTGGGATCGCTTCCCGAAATTCGTTTTGGGATTTATTTTGGTTTCGCTGGTATTTTCCTTTTTCATCGATAACCAAACAGCTGTTGAAGCTGGCAAAACCATCAAAAGCTATCGTTCACTTTGGTTTAATCTGGCATTTGTAAGTATCGGCCTGGAAACCAGATTTGCTGACTTGATTAAAATGGGAAAAGGCAGACCGCTTTATGCTTTTTTGATTGCTCAGTTCTTTAATATCCTGGTAACACTCGCTGTTGCCTGGGTACTTTTTGGATTGCTTTGGGAAGGTTGACGAAAGTTTTTCAGGCTTTCCCCAAACAATTTCTCAATAATTAATGTTGATTAATAAACTAACCATATAAGCTGATTTTTCATGAATAAAACCATCAAACTGTTAACATTATTAATTTTTACTCAAGTTGCCTTTTCTGGTTGCAAACAAAACGAGGAAGAAACCAGATTTTATGACCAGCACATCAAAGTAGGTGCTCTCGTGCCTCTCACTGGCAGCGGCTCTTCGCCCGGGGAAGCGGGACAAGCAGGCATTCAGCTTGCCTTAAAGGATATTCAGGAACACCTGAAACTTACCAATCCTTCCTGGCAATTTGATGTGTGGATTGAGGACACTGAAACTGATACAGTTGTTGCACTTCAGAAATATAACAAGCTAAAAGCCGATGGCATAAAGCTTATCATTGGGCCTTTTAGCAGCGCCGTGCTCAAAAGCCTGAAGCCTCATGCTGATGCTGATAAAATTTTATTGATCAGTCCGGCTTCTGTGGCAAAATCAATTGCCCAGCCTAACGATCAAGTGTTCAGGCTACTGCCTAATATAATCAGCCAGAGCGAAGCAGTTACCGCATTGATGGTTGATGATCAGATCGAATACATACTACCTATCTTCAGAAATGATATTTGGGGAACTGAACTGCTTGAAACCACAGTT
>JAGYNM010000129.1 GCA_018399335.1 Bacteroidales bacterium
AAGCGCTTGATTTCAATGATTTTATTACACAAATTTCATTACGTGACCCTAACAATCCAGATAAGTATATTGGATCGGATGAGAACTGGGAAAAGGCAGAGCGCGCTATCCTTGAAGTAGCTGAAGAAGAAGGTCTTGAAGCTATCACCGAATATGGCGAAGCTGCATTTTACGGACCAAAAATGGATTTTATGGTGAAGGATGCTCTGGGACGCAAATGGCAACTTGGAACCATACAGGTAGATTATAACTTACCTGAGCGTTTTGATCTCACTTATGTTGGCGCTGATAATGAAAAGCATAGGCCAGTTATGATTCACCGTGCACCCTTTGGATCACTAGAGCGTTTTGTTGCTGTACTTGTTGAACACTGTGCCGGAAACTTCCCGCTATGGCTAAGTCCTGATCAGGCTATCATATTGCCAATCAGCGAAAAGTATCAAAATTATGCTGAAAAAGTTTTACAGTTTCTAAATAATTCCGATATTCGCGCCCTCATTGACGACAGAAGTGAGAAAGTAAGCCGTAAAATCAGAGATGCTGAGGTAAAGAAAATACCTTATATGTTGATTGTAGGTGAGAAGGAAGCAGCTGATGGTCAGCTATCTGTGCGCAAACATGGTGAAGGTGATCTTGGTGTTTTCAGTCTTGATCAGTTTGCTCAGATGATTGATAAGGAAGTAACAAGACTTCAGGGATTTGAAGCATAAAAAGAAATTAAATAAAAGTTTAACAAATATAGGAGACTTACATTATAGCACAGTTTAGAGGAAGAAAACCGCGTGTCTTTCAAAAGAAAGAAGATCCACACAAAATCAATGACCGTATCACTGCACCGATGGTTAGGGTAGTAGGGGAGAATGTTGAAAATGGCATCTATCCCTTGCGTGAAGCCATCGCAATTGCCGACGGGCTTCAATTGGATCTGGTTGAAATTTCGCCAACAGCAAACCCACCGGTTTGTAAAGTAATTGATTACAAAAAGTTTCTTTTCGAACAAAAAAAGAAACAAAAAGAAATCAAAGCCAAATCGGCTAAAATTACGGTTAAGGAAATCAGGCTCGGACCAAACACTGATGAACACGATTTTCAGTTTAAACTCAAACATGCGGTTAAGTTTTTAGAAGAAGGTGCTAAAGTAAAAGTGGACGTGTTTTTCAGAGGCCGCTCAATAGTTTACAAAGACCAGGGCGAGCTTGTTTTACTTCGCTTTGCTCAGGAACTCGAAGAGTATGGCAAGGTAGAACAACTACCAAAACTGGAAGGCAAGCGAATGATCATGATGATCGCTCCTAAAAAATAAGGATATAAATCTCATCACTATAAATACATTTTAAAGCAATGCCTAAAATGAAGACCAAATCCGGCGCAAAAAAACGGTTTAAATTAACCGGCTCCGGTAAAATCAAACGGAAGCATGCTTACAAAAGTCACATTCTTACCAAGAAATCGACCAAACGTAAGCGTAATCTCACTTATTCCGGACTCGTGCACAAAGCCGACGAAAAGAATATCAGAGAAATGCTTCACTAACAGTAAATCAATTGTTTAACTTTGTCATAGCATCAAAGTTTCCGACTTACGGAGCGCTATGGTGAAAAATTTAGAAAAATGCCTAGATCAGTAAACGCGGTTGCCGCAAGAGCAAAACGCAAAAAAATTCTCAAGAAAACAAAAGGGCAGTTCGGACGCAGGAAAAACGTCTGGACAGTTGCCAAAAACTCCTACGAAAAAGGACAACAGTATGCTTACCGGGACAGACGTAACAAAAAACGTACTTTCCGTGCACTCTGGATTCAACGTATCAATGCCGCCGTGCGCGAATTTGGTATGTCGTATAGTGTTTTTATGGGTAAACTCCATGAAAATAACATCGAATTGAGCCGCAAAGTGCTGGCCGATCTCGCACTTAACAATCCTGAAGCTTTCAAAGCTATCGTAGAGAAAGTAAAATAATTTGGATTTTCCAACTTCTTGAGGCCGATACATTTGTGTCGGCCTTTTTTTATTTTAAGCCGTATTTAGTTGCTTTTCTATCAAGCGATTGCCAGGAAATATTAAGCATTTTTGCTGCGTGAGACTTATTGCCTTTACATTTTTCCAATGCTTTTTTGATAAGCGTCATTTCACCCTCTTCAAGATCATAACTTTTCAACAGAATTTCTTCGTTAGCACTACCGGAATGATTATTTAAGGGAATTTCCCTGCTTGTGATCATCCCGTCTTCGCTTAAAATTACAGCCCTTTCAAGAAGGTTTCGTAACTCTCTGATATTACCAGGGAAAGCATAATTTGATATTTTGTGTAGTGCTTCCTGCGAAAGTTTAGGCGTTTTGATCTTCATTCTGCTGGCAAAATGACCAAGGAAATGCTCAACTAACAAGGGAATATCATCTTTACGCTCGCGCAATGGAGGTAATTCAATAATAAATGTGCTAAGCCGGTGATAAAGGTCGCTCCTAAACTTTTTATTTTCCGCCATGCCTTCCAGATCCTGATTAGAAGCAGCAATTACCCTTACATCGAAAGGGATTTTTTGATGTGCACCCACACGGCTAACCATTCTTTCTTCTAAAGCTCGTAACAGTTTTGCCTGTTGCCCAACAGGCATATCGCCAATTTCATCTAAAAATAGCGTTCCGCTGTTGGCGATCTCAAACCAACCAGCACGATCGTCCATTGCGCCTGTAAAGCTGCCTTTTTTATGGCCGAAAAATTCACTTTCAAATAGCGAATCTGTTATAGCAGAGCAATTTACCGCATGAAAAAGTTTTGTTTTACGTTCGGAAAGCAGGTGTATCCCGTGGGCTACCAACTCCTTTCCCGTTCCGCTTTCACCCATCACAAGTACCGAAGTATTATCAGCACGTGCTACTTTTTCCATCATCGACATTACCTCGCGGATAGCTTTGCTTTGGCCAATCATTGGTGCTCCAGCTGTTTCGTAGAGGCGTTGTGTAAGTAATGAAATGCTTTTGTCGTAGCGCTGAAGCTGCTTGGATAGGGTAACGAATCGCTGCGTGCGATGAATAGCATGCTCAATATCAGCCAGTCTGAAAGGTTTTTGGAAATAATCTGTAGCGCCTAGACGCATGGCTTCTATTACGCTCTGCATATCTCCGTGCCCTGAAATCATAATCACCTCTATGCCTGGAAAATCGTCTTTAACTTTTTTAAGCACCTCTAAACCACTCATTTCAGGCAGTTTGATATCTAAGATCATGATATCAATGCTTTCTTCATTTAATTTTTCAAAAGCTTCAGAAGGTCGAGCCGCTGCATGAATGAGGAAATTTTTTCGTCCAAGAAATTCCTCTAGTTCATCACGCAAACGCTTTTCATCATCAAGAATTAAGATTGCTAATTGCTCCATACACTTAATTTGGGTGTTCTGGTAATAATATTTTTATTGTGGTGTATTCATTTTCGATGCTTTCGGCTAAGATGTCGCCCTTCATTCCGCGAATGATGCCATATGAAATTGATAAGCCAAGTCCGGTTCCTTCATCTGCTTTTTTCGTGGTGAAAAATGGATTAAATATATTGATCAGATTAGCCTGTGGGATGCCAATTCCATTGTCAGAAACTTCTATGGCAATTCGAGTTTTGTCTAAAAAAGTACGTACGGTTATCATTTTTTGAAACTCATGCTGCATTTTTTCGGCCTTTTTGTCCACGGCATATTTTGCATTGCTTAACAGGTTTAGCAGCACTTGCTCAAGTTGAAACGCATCTCCCCAGGCATACACGTTTTTCGTGTCAATAGCTAGCTGAAGATCAATGCTATGATCGATATATAGCCTGTTGACAAATGACAAAGTATTATTAATAACTTCACTTAAATTAATCTTATGAAAAACTGTGGGTTTGTCACGTGAAAAATCCCTAACGTGATCAATAATTTTTCGGATACGTTCGATATCCTGAAACATTAGATCGATTTTTTGCTGTAGATAACTATCAGATAATGTACTATTTGCCTTTTCGTAAAGTAAGTTGTCGAGGCTTAAGGAGATACCTCCCAGCGGCTGATTTATTTCGTGAGCGATACCTGCCGAAAGCTCGCCAAGCGATTCTAGACGTGATTTTTGAAGTATGAGTTCCTGTTGTTTTTCTCTGCGTTTAAGCTCTTCTTTTACACGATCTTCGAGGTGTTGATTGAGTTGTTTAAGCTCCGACTCAACAGTTTTTCGGGTGTGAATATCAGTCATAAAAGTCAGCACTGCCGGAGAGTCGTCCCAGCTAATTAAGTTCGACTTGATTTCAACCCACTTATGTTTCCCATTTATATCTGTGATTTGAATATCATACGACTCAGAAACTTGTTCGCCATTCAGCCGCTTGAAGTGGTTATCAAGAACCATTTCACGATAGTCGGGATGAATAAAATCAGTGAAGATTTT
>JAGYNM010000013.1 GCA_018399335.1 Bacteroidales bacterium
CTAGTTGTTGTACCATCTTGTTGCAAAAACAATTCAATTGCATCTTCGCTGCCTGCTTCACCAAATTGAAGGTAATATCCATTGTAGTCAGCGCTCAGGTCGTTTTGATTTGCTGATAAAGCCACGCGGGCAAAGTTGTTGCCCGATGGACTAAAAGCCAGGCGGATATAAAACCGCCATTCCATGGTTTCGCTGCCTGTGTAAGGGGTGCTTAGCCAGGCTGTTCCGGCCTCAGTGGCATTGAGTTGAAGCTGAAAGTCATCATTCACCTGAAAAAGCGTCGTGGTGCCTTCCCAGGCGGGATTAGTTGTGAAATCACCATCACTGAAATCGTCAGAAAGCTGCGCGCGAAGCTGAATAGTGCTGCCTGTTAGTATCAGCACGACAAGCATTAAAAGGGTTGTAGGTTTAAAATTTCTTAGCATAACGATTGTTTTTGTGTACAATTTGGTTGGGCTAAACTATTGATCAGCTGCAAGTCATTATTTTATATTTTTGTGCCGGCTGTTGGCCTGTAAAAATAGAATTTTTTAATGGAATGAAAAGCATGAAATTAGCCCTTATTGGAGCAACCGGATTGGTCGGACAAAAAATGCTGGAAGTGATAGCAGAGCAGCAAATTGGTTTTAGCGAGCTGTTGCCTGTGGCTTCGGAACGTTCGGTTGGCAAGCTGGTGTTTGTTTCCGGGAAGTCGTATCCTGTTGTTTCAGCTGATGAAGCCCTTGAGGCGGCGCCCGAACTGGTGCTAATGAGTGCTGGTGCTGCGGTATCGCGCAGGCTGGCACCGCTTTTTGTGGCAAGAGGCGCTATAGTGATTGATAATAGCTCGGCATGGCGAAGGGATGAGGATAAGGCACTTGTAGTTCCCGAAATAAATGCCGGCAAACTTAAGAAAGGTCCTCAAATCATTGCAAATCCAAATTGTTCTACCATTCAACTGGTGATGGCTTTGAAACCTCTGCATGGGGTTTTTGGCATCAAACGGTTGGTGCTTTCAACCTATCAGAGCGTGAGCGGGAGTGGGCAAAAAGGCATGCAACAACTGGAGGATGAGGCTGAGGGGAAGCAATCGGTTCAACCGGCTTATCCACATCCGATTCACCGCAATATCATTCCGCATGGCGGCGATTTTGATGCATCAGGCTATACCACCGAAGAAGACAAATTGGTATTTGAGACGCATAAAATTCTCAACGATCCCAACATTGCCATCACAGCTACTGTGGTGCGTGTTCCGGTAAGCGGAGGACATAGTATTGCTGCCAATATCGAAACAGACAAGCCTTTTGATTTGGAATCCGTAAAGCAGCTGTTGCAAGCGTTTCCAGGGATAGTGGTGCAGGATAATCCGGCTGAAAACCAATATCCGATGCCGCTTTTTGCTGCGGGCAAAGATGAAGTTTTTGTAGGACGTATCCGGCGCGACTTCAGCATCGCCAATGGATTAAATATGTGGATAGTGGCTGATAACCTGCGCAAAGGAGCTGCCACCAATGCTGTTCAAATTGCTAAATACTTAATTGATAATAACTTAATCTAAGTCGTGAAGATATACCATCGCATCGAGGATTTTAAGCCGGTAAAGAATGCCATCGTTACAACAGGAACTTTTGATGGTGTGCATCTTGGCCATCAGGCCATTCTGAAAAGAATGATTGAAGATGCCCGTGAGGTAGATGGCGAAACCGTTGTGATTACCTTTCACCCGCATCCCCGCATTGTGCTGCATATCGACAGCAGCAACCTCAAATTTATCAGTACCCAAAAACGTAAGATCGAACGACTGGAAGCCGTTGGGATTGATAACCTGATTATCATCGAATTTACAAAAGCCTTTTCGCGCACAACTTCCGAAAGCTTTATCAAGGATTTTATTGTAGATCCCATCAAACCATACAAATTGGTAGTGGGTTATGATCATCATTTTGGCAAGAACCGGATTGGAGATTTTAAGTTGCTTTATGATCTGGGCCAAAAATTCGATTTTAAAGTGGAACGACTTCCGGCTCAGGACGTTGAAAATATTGCCGTGAGCTCCACAAAAATCCGTAAGGCCTTGGAAGCCGGCGATGTAGCTAAAGCTAATAAACTGCTGGGCTATCCTTATTCTATCTGTGGCAGGGTGGTAAGAGGCAATCAGGTAGGCCGGAAGATGGGCTTTCCTACGGCCAATATTGAAACGCCCGGCGAGTACAAACTCATCACTGCGGGTGGCGTTTATGCTTGCAGGGTGATGCACAATGGCATTTTGTACGATGGCATGGGTAATATTGGTGTGCGACCCACTGTGGCTGATGGCGAGCTGACTATTGAGGTGAATATTTTTGACTTTAATCAGGAGATTTATGAGGAGGAAATCACCATATTGTTTATTGATCGTATCCGTGATGAACAAAAATTTGCAGGGCTTGATGCCTTAAAGTCACAATTGGAAAAGGATAAGGAAAAAGTAAAAATGCTTTTGCAGGAACATAGCGCATTACAATCAGATCAATAATTTGCACCAGCTTATGAATTAGCACACCCTTAAACCCCCCGCTTATGCGCCGCATCACCTTAGTTGTTTTGATCGTTTTGTTTTTCTCCTATTTGTTGAAAGCCCAAAATGCTGATACGGCTGAGGTATTTACCAAAAAAGGATGGAATTTTGGGATATTGCCAGCTGTTTCTTTCAATTCCGATTTGGGGTTTCAGTATGGTGGTCTGGTCAATTTTTTCCATTATGGCGATGGCAGCCGATACCCCAGCTACGATCATTCGTTTTATTTTGAGGTTTCGCGCTATACCAAAGGCAGTGGTCTTATTCGGTTTGCCTACGACAGTGATCAGCTATTGCCAAATATGCGTCTGAGTTTTGACGCCAGTTATATGCCCGAACAGGCTATTGATTTTTTTGGATTTAATGGCTATGATGCCGTTTATCAGGCCAATTGGGTTGACGACACACATCCCGACTACCGCAGCAGGATGTTTTACAAGCATAAACGCAATATGGTAAGGCTGCACGCCGATTTGAGCGGGCCTTTAGGTATTGAGGGTTTGCAATGGGCTGCAGGCCTTGAATTTTACGATTTTGTTGTGGGATCGGTGGATATCGACCGGTTGAACAGGGGCAAGGATGAGGCCGATCAATTGCCTTCGGTTGAAGAAGAGCCGGGTTTGTTTGAGCGTTACCAGGATTGGAATATCATTCCACAAAGTGAGGTAAATGGAGGGGCTTTTACGGGAATCAAAGCCGGATTGGTTTACGACACCCGAGATTTTGAACCAAATCCCAGCAAAGGCATGTGGACAAGCCTGTTGTTATATGTTGCTCCCAAAGCCTTGTCTGATTTGGATGAAGGATTTAGCAGAATAAGTTTTACACACCGGCAGTATATCAGCCTTATTCCGCGAAAGCTTGTGTTTGCAGGTCGTTTGGGCTGGCAAAGCCGTCTGGGCGGACATGTGCCTTTTTATGCACAGCCGCTGATGATCACCACCCGCTTGCGCGGCGCTTATTCCGAAGGACTTGGCGGGCAGCGTTCGCTGCGTGGGGTGATGCGCAACAGGGTGGTGGGCGATGCGATCGTATATGCCAATCTGGAGCTGCGCTGGAAAATTGTGGAGAAAAGACTCTTTAATCAGAATTTTTATCTGGCCATAAATGCCTTTTCAGATGCAGGTCAGGTGACCAAAAAAATGGATGTAGCCGGGGCTTTTGATCAAGTGCCTGATATTTATCTGTTGTTCAACAAAGCTGATTATTACCAGCCCGGCGCCGAAAAGCTGCATTGGAGTGCCGGGCTTGGGTTGAAACTGGCAATGAACGAGAACTTCATACTTTCGGCCGATTATGGACGTGCCTTTGACACACAGGACGGAGAAAGCGGTTTGTATATCGGGCTGAATTACCTTTTTTAAGCTGATTAATTTTCGGCCATAAAAGCCTTTTTGGAAGTATAGAAATAAGGCCTATTTTTGTCAAATAAATCATGAAAAATTTCAGCCTGGCTGTAATTCAGACTGTCACTTTCAATTAAATCCCAACTGATGGAACAAATCAAAAACCGTTATTGCGTGATCATGGCAGGCGGCATTGGTGCCCGTTTTTGGCCTATGAGTACAACTTCACGCCCAAAGCAGTTTCTGGATATTTTAGGAATCGGCAAAACGCTGCTGCAGATGACCTTCGATCGTTTCACGCGTTTATGTCCGCCCGAAAACATTTATATAGTTACCAACGAAATTTACCGCGATCAGGTGCAGCAACAACTGCCGGTGATTGCGCCTGAGCAAATCCTCTGCGAGCCGGCCCGGCGAAATACCGCTCCCTGCATCGCTTATGCCAATCATGTGATTTTGCAGCGCGATCCGGAGGCTGTGATTGTTGTGGCACCTTCAGATCATATCATCCTACAGGAAGAGGTGTTTGCCCAAAATGTGCATGATGCCATGCAGGTAGCCGAAAAAAATGACTGGCTGATTACCTTAGGCATTGAACCCAGCCGGCCCGATACCGGTTACGGCTATATTCAGTTTTTGGACGGAGCCGTGATGGAGGAAGTTCCCAAACTGAAAAAGGTGAAAACCTTTACCGAGAAACCAAGCCTGAGCATCGCCCAAAGCTTCCTCGAAAGTGGCGACTTCCTCTGGAATGCGGGGATTTTTATCTGGTCGCTCAAAAGCATCAACAAGGCTTTCGATCGGCACCTGCCCGAAGTGAATGAATTGTTTAAAGAGGGAGCCGGAAAATACAGCACACCCGACGAAGAACCTTTTATCCGACAGACCTACAGCGTTTGCCGTAATATTTCAATCGACTATGGCGTGATGGAAAAGGCAGAAAATGTTTACGTGATGGCCGTTGACTTTGGCTGGAGCGATCTAGGCACCTGGGGTTCTCTATACGAAATCAGGGAAAAAGACGAACACCAAAATGCCATAGTGGGCAATCATGTGATGGCATACGATTCGGAAGGCTGCATTGTGACTATGCCAAAGGATAAACTGGTTGTTTTGCAGGGACTTAAGGATTATATTGTGGTGGAGGAAGACAATGCGCTGCTGATTTGCCGCAAAGAAGACGAACAGCAGATCAGGCAATTTGTAAACGACATCAAAGTAGAGAAGGGCGAAAAATACGTATAAAGCCCGCGGGTTTTTGGCTTCGAACAAAGCCAAAACAAAACCATAATTGAACATCTCGTTGGATTGGAATGTTTTAGCTTGATTGCTATGCAGAAATTTTTGTTTTCTTTGCATCGAATCTAATGGATTACAACACCTTGAAACATTTTAAGTTATGAGATTTATTTTACTTTTTGCAGCATTACTGCTGGTGATTTCACCTGTGGACGCACAACAACAGGGCGAACGCATTCCGGGCGAAGTGATGATTCAGTTGAAATCTGGTCAACATATAAATGAGTTTATTCCCTGGCTCGATCAGCAGGGGCTAGCTGTGAAACAGGAGTTGTCGCAGCGGCTCAGGATTTATTTGCTGGAATTTGAGGAAAGCCGGCACAATGTTTCAGCTTTGATAGGCAATCTGCAAAAACAGCCAGCCATTAGTCTGGTGCAGGCCAATCATGTTGTGGCCATGCGCGAATCGGAGGACAGCTTCCCTGATGATCCCTTTTTTGAAGATCAATGGGGTTTTTATAATGACGGCTCCGGCGGAGGTGTCGAAGGTGCTGATATTGATGCCGTAAGGGCCTGGGATCATACCACGGGAGGCCTCACAGTGCTGGGCGATACAATTGTGGTGGCAGTGATTGACGGCGGAGCTTATTTGCAACATGAAGACCTTAACTTTTTCAAAAACCGTCATGAAATTCCCGACAACGATATCGACGATGACAATAATGGTTATGTGGACGATTACGATGGCTGGAATGCCTACAACAACTCGGGTAGTGTGCCTTCTAGTTCGCACGGAACCCATGTGGCCGGCACAGTTGGCGCTATTGGCAATAATGGCATTGGCGTAACGGGAGTAAACTGGAACGTTAAGGTAATGCCTATAGCAGGTTCCTCTTCCTCCGAATCAACC
Source organism: Bacteroidales bacterium (assembly GCA_018399335.1). Taxonomy (GTDB): domain Bacteria; phylum Bacteroidota; class Bacteroidia; order Bacteroidales; family F082; genus UBA5536. The sequence goes on from JAGYNM010000013.1 coordinate 6,035, forward strand.
GTTGTGAATGCCTACAGTTATGTGTATGAAATGCGTGCCCGTTACAACGAAACACAGGGAGATTCGGGTGCTTTTATAGTGGCCACCAATGCTTCTTTTGGAATAGATTATGGCAATCCGGACAATTATCCCATCTGGGGAGCCATGTACGACAGCCTTGGCGCAATAGGTGTGCTGAATGCCGGAGCCACTGCCAATCGCAGCGTGAATGTGGATGAGCAGGGCGATATTCCAACTGCTTTCGAAAGTCCGTGGCTGATCACAGTGACCAATACCACCAATCGCGATGAAAAATATTCCAGCGCCGGCTACGGCCTCGAAAGTATCGATTTGGGTGCGCCTGGTACTTCTGTATATTCTACCCGTCCGGCGCCCACCAATTATGGTTATGCCACCGGCACCAGTATGGCTACACCTCATGTGGCGGGTGCTGTGGGTTTGTTGTTCGCAGCAGCCGATACGGCTTTTATGGAGGCTTATCATGCCAATCCCGCCGAGTATGCGCTTCTGATCAAGGAATATATCCTCAACGGAACAGACCCGCTTGAAGACCTCGATGGCATTACCGTTACAGGAGGACGCCTGAATATTTACACAGCCATAAATTTATTGTTGGGAAATATTAGCATGAACAGCTTACCTGCTGATACACTTGTAATTACTGCCGAGCAGGAAAGCCTACAAACGGATTCAATTCAATTTATAAATACCGGCCTCTTCGATCTGCAATTGCTTTTTGAACAGGAAGCTGCAGCATGGCTTAGCCTGCAATCGGATACCTTGCAGCTGCCTGCTGACACAAATGCTTCATTGTTACTTTCGGTTAACACTACTGATATGCAGCCTGATACACTCTTTGCCCAAATTCAAATGGATGCTGGGCCACTGGGGCAACATACGTTTGTGGTAAAGCTTGTTGTTTTAGAACCTGTTGGAATAAACAGCCTCGCACTGGCCGAAGCAAAGGTGTTTCCGAATCCTTTTACCGATCAGATTAACTTCAGCTTGTTTTTGCCTTCTGCCGAAAAGCTTTCACTGCAAATCACCAATCTGAGTGGCAGACTTGTTTATGTAGCTAACCAACAAGCGGGTGCAGGCTTGCAAAAGCTTAGCTGGAACGGAACAGATTTGAATGGTTCAAAAGTTTCTGACGGGCTTTATTTTTACCAGATACAAATTGGTAATCAGCTGATTCACGGAAAGTTGATCAAGCAATAATTTTATTGTTTTTCAAGGGTAAAGGCAAAAGTAGTGCCTTGTCCGAGCTGGCTGCGCACTGTGATGCTTTGTTCGTGTGCTTCCACGATATGTTTTACAATGGCTAATCCCAACCCTGTGCCGCCACTATCGCGCGAACGACCTTTGTCCACACGGTAAAAACGCTCAAAGATACGTGGCAGGTTTTCTTCGGTGATGCCGGGGCCATTGTCTTTGATTTCGATCAGATAGTTTTCGTCTGTATCAAAAATGCGGATGCTAACTTTGTGATTTTCCTTATCGCCATATTTGATGGCATTCTCGATAAGGTTGATCAAAACCTGCCTGATTCGTTTTTTGTCTGCTTTAACGATAGCGGGCTTTTCAGGATGTTTTTCCAGACAAGCTTTTGCATGGTATTTACGGGCTTTCATTTCTAAAAACTCCAGCACATCACGGCTTAGCTCGCTGATATCAAAATGTTGCAGGTTAAGTTTCAACTCGCCGGATTCCAGCTTGGAGATTTCTTCCAGATCTTCCACGATTGCGATCAACCTGTTGATGCTTTTTTCGGTGCGCATCAAGTAGTTGCGATTGATATTTTCGTCTTCCAGACCGCCATCCAGTAAGGTGAGGATATAACCCTGTATATTAAAAATGGGTGTTTTAAGTTCGTGCGAGATATTTCCAAGAAATTCGCGCCGGTAAACAGCAAGTTTTTTAAGCTCTTCTATTTCAGTGCGCTGCCGTTTGCTCCATTCGAGCATGGCCTGATTGACACCTTCCAGCGATTCCTGCTGCCTCACGATTGGGTTTCCGTTAGATTGGCGTGGCTTGACAGCTCCTATGGTTTTGTAGATGAGTTTGATTTTTTTGTACACATACTCATTTAATGATGTGCGGGCAATCCAATAATTGATTGCAAATAAAACAATCAAGCCGATGAGCATCTGCCACCAGCTGGGCGACTGATTGAAAGCATATAAAATAATTGCCAGAAGCAGTGCCCCCAGGCTGGCTCCTGCTGCGAGATAAAGAGCAATGGATCGGGTTTCGCGGTATTTGGCCATAGTGATTATTTCAAAATCTTGTGGTGAGGCATAAAATGAAGCAGGCAATTAGAGCTGCGGGTTTATTTTCTTCGGCATGAGACCGGCTGTACTTAAACTTCAAATTTATAGCCCACGCCTTTTACAGTTGTAATGTTTTCGATGCCAATTTTTTCGCGAATTTTACGCACGTGTACGTCTATCGTTCTGTCGCCTACAATTACATTATCGCCCCAAATTTTTGAAAAGATTTCCTCGCGCGAAAAAACCTTATTGGGCTTGGAAGCGAGCAGGCGCAGGAGTTCAAATTCTTTTTTGGGCAGGATAATTTCTTTGCCTTTGTTGATCACAATAAAGCGCTCCGAATCAATCACAAAGTCTTTTACTTCAAGCTGTTCGTGAGTAGCGGTGTTTTTATCATCCTGATAGCGGCGTAATAAGGCTTTTACTCTGCTAATCAGCAGTTTGGGCTTGATGGGCTTTGTTACGTAATCATCTGCACCTGCATCAAAACCTGCAATTTGAGAATAATCTTCGCCACGGGCAGTGAGAAAAATTACCAGACTGTTTTTGAGTGCAGGAATTTGTTTGATTTCTTCGCAGGTGGCAATGCCATCCATTTCGGGCATCATCACATCGAGGATAATTAGGTGAGGCACTTCAGCAATTGCTTTTTTGATAGCCTCTCTGCCATTGGTGGCAGTGTTAACTTTAAAACCTTCTTTTTTAAGGTTATAGCTTAAAAATTCCAAAACGTCAATTTCATCATCGACTAATAAAACATTGAATTTTGAGGCATCCATAGTCCGGATTTTTATTATTAATTGGGCTCGCCTAAATTATAATTTTTTCGGAACTAAGACTTTAATTTCGCTTCAATTTTTGGTTATATTTTTCAATCAGAAAGGATTAGCAGTTTTGTTGCGTTGTTTTTGTGGTCTATTACGCTGCAGATTTTGTATTTTCGCCCTTGATATACCAATCTGTCAAGGCATGAAAACAGCGATCATTCGTATTCTTGGAATCTTTTTATTCAGTATTTTATTGGGTTCAGCTCAGGCCCAACAGTTTGAGGGCGGCTTGCTTGCCGGTGGTGTAAGCAGTCAGATAGCGGGCGATAATATTTCCGGCTTTCATAAGGCCGGTCTTAGTTTTGGGGGTTTTGTAAGGCTCGAGCTGAATGCACAATCTGGTTTGCAGATGGAATTGTTTTTTGTTCAAAAAGGCTCACGCACCAGCGATCAGGATGTGAAGGCCGGCATGAATCCCTATCTTTTGCGCCTCAATTATGTTGAGATGCCTTTTATTTACCAGCACGACTTGGGTAAGCTGCGACTTGAGGCAGGGCTTTCAGCTGCTTTTTTGGCCAGTAATTACGAAGAAGTGAATTACCTGGATAACACACAGGATGTTTGGAGAACCTTTAACTTCAGTACTTTGGTGGGTGTGCGTTACCTTTTTAATGAGCAATGGTCGCTCGGCTTGCGAAGCATCAATTCCATCAACTCAATCCGCACCAATATGGTTGAGGGAAATGTGAAGCGTTACGGCAATAAATTTGGTGCCTTTAATGATGTGCTGCAACTGGCTGTTTTTTATAGCCTTTGATGCTGCTTCAATCCTTTTTCCACTTGATATTGCAGCCTGTTGACGGAATTTGATTTTCGGGAACGGCTTTCCCTGCCAGCACCAAATCAAGCGCAGCACGCAGGTTTTTGCCGTTTACGGGTACTTCATTTCCGGGTCTGCTGCCATCAAGCTGGCCGCGGTAAACACAACGATCATTGGCATCAAAAAGATTGAAATCAGGTGTGCAGGCCGCATCATATGCCCTGGCCACTTCCTGTGTTTCATCAAAAAGATAGGGAAAAGGAAAATCGTGATCAGCAGCAAAGACTTTCATTTTTTCGGGAGAATCTTCTGGATAATTTTCAACATCATTGGAATTGATCGCTACCATACCGATTCCCTGAGGTATAAAGGCATTGCCAATGCGCACCAATTCATCAATAACATGTTTCACATACGGACAATGGTTGCAGATAAACATCACCAGCGTACCTTTTTCACCTTTGATATCAGGATAGCTAAGTTGTTTGTTACTGATCTGATCGGTTAATTTAAAATCAGGGGCCTTGAATCCGAGAGGAATAGGTTTGGTGGGTGTAAGTGCCATATCAGGAGTTTTTGATGAAGTTGATATTACGTTTCAGCCGCTAAAGCCTGTTCTTTTAACAGCCGATCCGGCAAAAGTTCGTTAAAGCTGTTCTCGTCCAGTTTTTCCCAATCGGCTTTTTCGCATCTTTTTAAGCTGTTCCGGAAAGCAGAAATCCCGGCTCATCATGTGGCTTCGAAAAACGGTTCCAGGGGCAAACGTCCTTACAGATATCGCATCCAAAAATCCATCCTTCAAAATGTTGTTTTAAGGCATCCGGAAGTTCCGTTTTATGTTCGATTGTGAGGTAAGAGATGCATTTGCGCGCATCCAGCTGATGTGGCATCCACTAATGCAAATTCAGTAGGGCAGGCATCGAGGCATCGGCGACAGGTGCCGCAATAATCTGTGATTCTTCGTTTTCCGTTGCTTCGAGCCCTATCGGAATAAGCAGATGTCCGATAAAGAAAACGAACCTTTTCAGGATGAATCAGGCAGGTTGCCATTAAAACCTAAACCGCTTTTTTTTTTTTTTTTGTGCCCAAGCCCTGTCCGAGCACAGGCGCCGGAATCGGTGAAGGCTCTGCATCTTCGAGTTTACCGGCATGGCTTTCGATAAAGTCGAGCAGCCAGTTTTTTGCGGATCAGTTTATGGTAATCCTGCTGTAGGCATATTTAGAAATTTATAGTTATCGTTTTCGGGTAGCTTTTCTTTGGTGGCGAATTTGCAAAACAGTGCTACCAGTTGCTGTTCCTTCAACAAGTAAGCGCGGGTCGTAGCGTTTTTCGCTGTTTCCGTTCGAGATAGCTCATTTCACCCTGAAAAACCCTTTTTGTAGCCAGTCTTCCATCAGGCGGGCATCTTCGGGAAGTTGTTGCGCCTTGCTGATTCCCAAATCATCAAAACCCAGCCTGAGTGCCTCGTCCTTGATCAGCGCGATAAGGTTTTCCGGAAGGCTGTCAGCTTTTATCATTTGTGATTTTAAGGTTTAAATTAGCTGTCGAACAAAGTTCCCTGCGGGGGATTTTTTACCCGGCCAAGATGTATGTAGGCTTTGTCGGTTGCTTCGCGGCCGCGCGGGGTGCGCATCAGGTAGCCTTCCTGAATCAGAAATGGCTCGTACACTTCTTCTATTGTGCCGCCTTCTTCGCCCACGGCAGTTGCGATTGTGTTGATGCCCACCGGTCCGCCTTTAAATTTATCGATGATAGTCAAAAGGATTTTGTTATCCATTTCGTCCAGGCCATGCTCATCCACATGGAGTGCTGTGAGGCCAAAACGGGCAATTTCGAGGTCGATTTTGCCATTACCTTTTATTTGTGCAAAATCACGAACACGTCTGAGCAAAAGATTGGCGATACGTGGTGTTCCACGGCTGCGGCCTGCAATTTCGGCTGCGGCTTTTGGCTGGATAGGCACACGTAATATAGAGGCCGAACGCTGAACGATTCCTGTAAGTGTTTGTGCATCATAATAAGAAAGCCGCAGGTTGATGCCAAAACGCGATCGCAATGGCGAGGTGAGCAGGCCTGAGCGTGTGGTGGCACCAATAAGCGTAAAAGGATTGATGGTAATTTGAACGGCTCTGGCATTAGGGCCTGTTTCGATCATGATATCGATGCGGTAGTCTTCCATGGCCGAGTACAAATATTCTTCCACCACGGGACTCAGCCGGTGAATCTCATCAATAAAAAGCACATCATTTTTTTCGAGGTTGGTAAGCAGTCCGGCCAAATCGCCTGGCTTATCCAATACAGGACCCGAAGTGATTCGGATGTTTACGCCCAATTCGTTGGCAATGATATGCGAAAGCGTGGTTTTGCCCAATCCCGGAGGGCCATGAAGCAACACATGATCCAAGGCTTCGGCACGTTGTGCTGCTGCCTGCACAAAAATCCGAAGGTTTTCGACCACCTGTTCCTGCCCGGCAAAGCTGCTAAAGGCATCCGGCCGCAATACTTTTTCTATTTCTTTTTCGGCATTCGACAGTTCAGTACCGTATGCATCCAGATTTTCGTTCATATGATGATTTTAAGAAAGGACAAAAATAAGCATTCTCGCTCAGCTACATAGTTTGTTTGCTAAGTGATAAATGATCAAAAGCCTGCTGTTTATGCTAATCAGGCTTGATGTGGCGTACTCAGTGTGCTCGAATCAGTCAAAAAAGTTGGAGTATAGTATAGAAAGTTCGTACTTTAGCTAAATAATTTGGAATAATATCGGGGGCAAAGCGTTTAAAAACTGTTAAAACAAAAGCGATGAAAACAATACTCGTAGCATTTGACTTCTCAAAAAATGCGCTGCATACGCTGGAATATGCCCTTTTTTATGCCAATCGGCTAAAAACAGGGATTCATCTGGTTTGGGTTGATAACACCAATACACCAGAGCATGTGATGAATATCGAGCAGACTTTACGTATTGAGACAAAAAAATATTTTGATGAAATTGTTGCAAAATATGCACCGCAACTGAAGCATGGAAAGCTCGAAATCCATCTTCGAAAAGGTAAAGTATATACCGAAGTGGCCATGCTTGCGCGGCAGATTGATGCCTCGGTAATATTTGCCGGAACGCATGGTGTAAGCGGCTACGAACGCTATTGGATTGGTAGTAATGCGTACAGGATTGTTACTTCGGCGCCTTGTCCTGTTATTACAGTAAGGTCTGATTATCAATTTGGCGGGAAGCTAAAACGCATCCTGGTTCCCATTGACAGTTCGGCCGAAAGTCGTCAGAAATTACCATTTACAGCCGAATTGGCCCAGGCCTTTGGTGCAGAGATTTTTCTTTTGCTGCTTTATAATTCGCCCCTCCGGGTGATACGCAGCAGGATGAAGGCATCTGCTGACGAAGCCGAAAAATGTCTTACCGAGCGTAATATAAAATTCAATCTGAAAGAAGTAGAAGCAGAGAAGCTGGTTCCGGCTATTTTGTCCTATTCGGATGAGATAGAAGCCGATCTCATTGCTATTATGACAGAGCAGAGTGCCTCGGCAGGAGCAATGTTTTTAGGTCCCTTTGCACAACAATTGGTCAATAATGCGTTAATTCCTGTGATAAGTGTTCAAACTTCCATACAAAATTAATTCGCCTATGAGGCTGCGTAATATTTTTCTTTTGCTGCTCATTTTTATGTGTTTTCAGGCAGTTAAGGCTCAGAATCCACAACAGGGATCTTTGGTGGTGTTGCAGGACAGCCGGCTCGATAGCTTGCTTTGGCTGCAGGAGCAACTTTTTGAAGAACAGCAGTATATTGAAGGATTTCGGATTCAGATTTTTATGGAATCAGGCAATGATGCTGTGATTCATGCCCAGGAATTAATGGACAAGTTAGCAGAAGATTTTCCACAGTGGAAGGCCTATCTTTCTTATGGACAGCCATATTATCGTGTACATATCGGCGATTTTCGTGATCGGCTGGAGGCCGAAGCAGCGCTTCAAATGTTGAACCGCAACTACAAACAAGCCTTCATTACCCGCGACCGGATTGCTTTTCCTGAATTACATGCATTTCCAACCCCCAACAAACAGCGCCATGAATAAAATTATTTTAGTAGGTATTGACTTTTCAGACTGTTCAGTCAATGCATTGGAACACGCAGTGAGTCTGGCCTATAAGGCTCAGGCTGATATCAAAATGCTCTGGGTAAACAAACCTGACAACACCCGAAATCTTTACGATATTGCCAGTGATGAGATACTGCTGGAAGCAGAGAAAAGGTTGCAGGGTATGGCTTCGAAGTATCAGGCCAGGCTTGGCAATGGCAAAATAGATTTTATCACCCGAAAAGGTAAGGTGTATAAAGAATTGGTTGAAGCGGCCGAAGAATTTGATGTTTTTCTGATTATGATCGGCACACACGGCTCTTCTGGCTTTGAAGAGTTTTGGATTGGAAGCAATGCCAACAGAATCGTGACAGCAACCGAAAGGCCGGTGATTACCATAAGAGGTGGAGTTGATATCAATCGTACGATCGAACGGATTGTGATGCCTATTGACAGCACCCTCGAAAGCCGTCAAAAAGTTCCGATCACAGCACTTCTTGCCAAATATTATAATGCTGAAGTACATGTGTTGGCTACGCATACCACCTCCGTGAAGGATGTGCGCGATCGCATTATGGATTATGTGAAACAGGTGGAACGTTACCTGGAAGAAAATCAGGTGCATTTTCTGGTAAAAGAAATTGAGGCAGGAAATATTTCTGATTCAGTGATCGATTATGCCACTTCAGTGAATGCTAATCTGATCAGCATCATGGATGAACAGGAAAAAGCCGCCTCCAACATCTGGCTCGGGCCTTATGCGCAGCAGATGGTAAACCATTCGCCTATTCCTGTTTTGGTGGTACATGCCAAAAATTATATCGCTGGTATTGCCATGTAAGTATAGTTTTTGCAGAACCTTTTTCTCAGGCAGTTGTTATAGCAAGCTAAATGTTATAACATGCCTGAGATTATTTTTGGGGACAAGAAAATTCATTGCGAGCCCGGAGTAAATCTTCGAAAAGTTTTGATCGACAACGGGATTTATCCGCATAACGGTGCTTCACGCTTTGTAAACTGTTTTGATTAGGAAGTTGTGGAACCTGCGCTGTTAAAATTTTAGGAAAAGTTTGAGCCCCTGAACGCCACTGAAAAATCCCGGCTTGTGATGCTCCCGCACCCGCCTCGAAGACGGGTTAAGACTGGCATGCCAGATCAAAGTGACTGCCGATTTGCAGGTGCTAAAATTTGATGGTTTTGGGACAACTCACTCCCCGTGCTGCCAAATAGCATTTTTTACAGCCAATAGAAACCAAAATGTTTTTTACAATATTTACAGATTCCCCAGCCGGATGGTATTGCTGTTACCTTTGCTCCAGGTTGGTGTGCTGAGCACATGAATCACACGATCGCCTTTGGTAGCCGTCTGCCTTCACAAGCAATTGATTGAGGTGATCCATCAGTGTGTCTGTTTCATCCAGACTGCTGTCGTGGAAGCCATAAACGCCCCAAAGTAGGTTCATATTTTTCTGAGCATAAAAATATTTCCCGAAAAAGCAAACAGTCTTGCTTTGGGGCGGTGCTGCCAGCCTTGTAGCAGAATAGCCTGTATGTGTGCTTACAATTATCGCACGGGCATTGGTGCTTTGGGCCATATTGCTGGCGGCGAACAAAACACTGTCGGAAATAAAACGGGGATGGGCAGGATCTTCAGGCATTTCATGTCGGTAATAAATGGCTTCAAAACCTTCGATCTGGTTGATGATTTGCTGCATGATGCGAATGGTATCAACAGGATATTTTCCCATTGAGGTTTCGTCATTGAGCATCAAGGCATCGGCACCATCGAGTACTGAATTGGCTATACTTACCTCCGCTCGCGTGGGACGAATGGAGTTGATCATAGCTTCCATCATTTGCGTGGCAACAACCACGGCTTGCCTTTGCTGGCAAATTTGAATGATGCGTTTTTGTATCATCGGCACCTGCTCCATAGGGATTTCAACACCCAGGTCGCCACGCAATCATAATGCCATCGGCTGCCTAATTATAGATTCGATATTGGCAACTGCCTGTGGTTTTTCAATTTTAGCAATGATTCCGGCTTATTGGCTTTTTTGTTTGCATCAATACGCTGCGCAAAGCATGTATGTCGTCTGCCGAGCGCACAAAGGATAGCGCAATCCATTGGATATCCTGCTGAAGCAGAAAATCAAGATCATGGAGGTCTTTTTCGGCAAGCGAGGGCAGGCTAATCGAGTGTGTCGGGAGGTTAACGTTCGGTGGGCTTCCACCACAGCATTGGTTTCCAGCTTTGAGCAGCACTTCATCTTTTCCATTGGTTTCTATTACACGAAGGGCGATTTTGCCATCATCGACAAGCACCTGATCACCTGCTTTTACATCTGTGGCAAAGGCTTCATAGCGGATGCTACGCACCGCGATTTCCGGCCACCTCATAGGTCACTAACCGGATATGATCGCCTTCTTTTGAGCAGTACATTTTCGTTTTCTAGTGCTCCCAACCTGATTTTTGGCCCTTGGGTAAATCTGCCAGCACAGCAACATAGCTGTTTTGTGTTTTGTTGATGCGGTCGATATGCTCAATCACTTTGCGGTGAACTTCATGAGATCCATGAAAATTGAGCCGGCAAACATCCATGCCTTGGTGCAGCCATTTCGATAAGGCTGCAATTATCCGATGCCGGACCTATGGTAGCGACGATTTTGGTTTTCATAGGGTTAGAGGTTTTTGGTTTTGGGAGCCGTTGATGATGCGATTTTAAAATTTCCATTTCATGAAATTCAATCGTTTCGAGCAATATATCGATGCCTTTGTTTTTTGGGTATCAACAAACAAAGCGCATGAACGGATCTAAAAAAGGGTTGCGAATAGCGCGGGTTATTTGGTCGAGGCGTTCCTGGATCCAGGGCATTTCTGAATGATGAAAAGATAATCGGTGCTTACCGGAAGCTTGATCCATCTGCTCTACATTATGGAGGGAGAATCTCAGATTAAAAACATTCATATTTTCGCCCTGATCGTAAGGTAGAACGAAAACCTTCTTGATCGGAATGTTGTTCGGGATAGATGTCGTCGTGCTTAATCAAGTCGATTGATAAACAATTATTTAAGTGCCAGGCCAGTTTATAATCGGGGAGTGTGGTAGCAATTCCCAACAAGAGGATATCATCAAATGGCTGGCCGCGCAGGGTTTTTCGGCTTGGCATAGCTAAGGGTTTGAGGCAAAATACAATTTTTGCCTTTGTTTGGAAAAAGATGAATTTTCTTGGCAGAAGAAAATCCTGAATCAGGAGGATGTTTTATACGCTAATTGATTCAGAAACACTGCTAATCAGGCCAGCCTCAGTCATGGCACTCCATGCTTTTTCGGCAGCCAGTTGTTCGGCACCCTTGATCGAAAAATCTTTGGCATTGGCATAGCTGGTTTCATCGATGACTACCTCAACGATATACATTCTTTCGTAGCCTTCGCCGGTTTCACCAATCATTTTAAAATCAAGCTGTTGTTTTTCTTTTTGAGCCCATTCGATCAGCTTGCTTTTGAAGTTGTAATCGCTTTTTTCGAGGTTTTCGAGATCGATATGCATTTCTACGATACGGCTGATGATGATCTTGCGCGTAAACTCAAAACCTTTATCCAGGTATAGTGCCCCAATGAAAGCCTCAAAGGCATCACCATTAAGCGAGCGGAATTTTGACCGACCATCGTTGGAATAATTCACCAGCTTATCCAGCCCGAGTTTCTGAGAAAGTTTATTAAGCGAAGCACGGCTCACAATTCGTGAACGCATCTCAGTGAGGAAACCTTCGTTTTTGTATGGGAATTTTTTGAATAAAAAATCAGCAATGGCAGCACCCAATATGGCATCACCAAGGTATTCGAGGCGTTCGTTGCTTAGCTTATAACCATTAAGGGTTTCGCTGGAAACAGACTTATGTTTGAAGGCTAATTGATATAAAAAAATATTTCCGGGATAGAACCCGAAAATATTTTTAAGCGATTGCGAAAGTTCTTTATCCGCAGAAAAAAGTGCCTTAACAGTATCAGTAAGTAACAAAACTCAGTGATTACGGAACGAATTTTTTTAAGATCATAGAAGCATTATGTCCGCCAAATCCAAAGGTATTACTCAAAGCCGCTTTGATTTCTCTTTCGCGACCTGTGTGGTAGGTGAAGTCGAGCTTATTGTCAATTTCCGGATCATCAGTAAAATGATTGATAGTGGGCGGAACAAAATCGTTCTGCACTGCCAGAATAGTTGCAACGGCTTCAACCACACCGGCACCACCCAGCAGGTGACCGGTCATTGATTTGGTAGAGTTGATGCTGATGTTGTAAGCATGTTCGCCAAAAAGGCTCACAATAGCTTTGGGTTCTGAGATATCGCCCAGCGGTGTAGAAGTGCCATGAGTATTGATATGATCAATATCTTCAGGCTTCATACCTGCATCTTCGAGGGCTCTTTTCATACTTAGCATTGCACCCAAGCCTTCGGGATGGGGCGATGTCATGTGATTGGCATCTCCTGAGAGACCGCCACCCACAAACTCGGCATAGATTTTTGCACCTCTTTTTTGGGCATGTTCCAATTCTTCCAGTATCAGTCCGCCGCCACCTTCGCCAATCACAAAACCATCACGATCTTTGTCGAAAGGTCTGGAAGCTGTTGACGGATCATCGTTTCGTGTGGAGATGGCATGCATAGCATTAAAACCACCAACACCCGCTTCGTTAACAGAAGCTTCGCTGCCACCGGTAACGATAGCAACGGCTTTGCCCAAACGGATGTAATTAAATGCATCAATCAGCGCATTGGCCGATGAGGCACAGGCTGATACCGTGGCAAAATTTGGTCCCCGATAACCATATTTGATCGAGATATGACCGGCAGTGATGTCGGCAATCATCTTGGGGATGAAAAACGGATTGAACCGCGGTGTGCCGTCTCCCTTGGCAAAGGAAGCTACTTCTTCATAAAAAGTAGCAAGCCCACCTATGCCCGACGACCAGATAACACCAACTTCGTTGAGGTCGGTATTTTCTGCATTCATCCCTGAATCAGCAATAGCTTCGTCGGCAGCTATCAGACCAAACTGCGCAAACAAATCATATTTGCGCACGTCTTTGCGGTCAAAATAGTTCTTCCAATCGTAGTTTTTTACTTCGCAGGCAAAGTGGGTCTTAAACCTGGAGTGATCAAAGCGGGTAATATCGGCCGCACCACTCACCCCTTTCTTTAAACTGTCCCAGTAAGCCGGAACATTAATTCCAATGGGCGTAATGGCACCTAAACCAGTGACTACTACTCGTTTTAGCTCCATAAAATAAGGTTTTAGGCTTTGTTTTCTTCGATGTATTTGATAGCGTCGCCTACTGTACCAATTTTCTCTGCCTGATCATCTGGAATAGCCAGATTGAATTCTTTTTCAAATTCCATGATCAATTCAACTGTGTCGAGCGAATCGGCACCCAGATCGTTTGTAAAGCTGGCTTCGTTAGTAACTTCTGCTGGCTCAACACCCAGCTTATCAACGATAATTGATACAATTTTGTCTTTGATTTCTGACATAACTTTAATGTTTTTAGTTAAACAGGGTGCAAAGGTAAGAGATAAAATGAAAAAAAAACAACAAAAAACTTAAAAAATTGATTTACAGCTGATAAGTATTTGCATCATGTGTTCTGTCTTGAGGGATTACTGTTGCATCAAATCATTTCAAACGACTTATTGTGCTTGAAGGCCTTGCCTTAGAACGAAAAAATGTACTTTTACCCACTTACTGTTTTACAGTTTTATCAAAGATTACAATACGCCAAAAACAGATGATATGAGTTCAGAAGATCGTCCCAAACTTTTTTTATTGGATGCTATGGCATTGATTTACAGAGCTTTTTTCGCCCTCAACAAAAATCCCCGAATTAGTTCAAAAGGGTTAAATACATCCGCTATCCTGGGTTTTACTAATACTTTGTATGAAGTTTTAAAAAAAGAAAAGCCTGCTTATATAGGTGTCGCGTTTGATAGTATGGCTCCTACGCAGCGGCATATAGATTTTACCGCTTATAAAGCCAATCGCGAAAAAATGCCCGACGATCTGGCAGCGTCTATTCCTTATATCATGCAAATAATCGAGGCTTTTCGTATTCCAATTTTGATAATGGATGGCTATGAAGCCGATGATATTATTGGTACACTGGCCAAGCAGGCCGAAAAAGATGGTTTTGTTACCTATATGATGACTCCTGACAAGGATTTTGGGCAATTGGTTTCGGATCACATTTATATGTATAAGCCTGCCAAATCGGGCGAAGATGCACAGATCTGGGGGCCAAAAGAGGTTTGTGAACGATATGGTATCTCCAAGCCGGAGCAGATGATTGATATTCTTGGGCTTTGGGGCGATGCTTCCGATAATATTCCTGGCGTTCCGGGTATTGGTGAAAAAACAGCAGCAAAACTTATCAGCGAATATGGTTCGATCGAAAAACTACTCGAAAGCACTGCTGATCTAAAAGGCAAGCAAAAGGAAAATCTCGAAAACTTTGCCGATCAGGCCAGGCAATCGCGTCAGCTGGCTACAATTATCACTGATGTGCCTATCGCTTTTGAAGCTGAAAAGTTAAAACTGGAAAGTCCTGATATGGAAAAACTTCAGGAACTTTTTGAGGAACTTGAGTTCAGAACTTTTACGCGCCGGATGATGCATGATGCACACGAGCAGGCCGCAGCTGACAAACAGGACGATCTTTTCAGTCAGCTGGATCCTGAGGAGCTTTCGGCAATGCAGTCAGACGAAAAACAAACGATTGAAACCGTTGAGCATGATTATGTGCTGGCGCAAAAAGATGAGGATTTGAAACAGCTTGTCCAAGAGCTGTTGAAGCAGAAAAGCTTTTGTTTCGACACGGAAACAACTGCTGTTGATGCCCACAATGCAGAGTTGGTAGGACTTTCTTTTGCCATCAAACCACATCATGCCTGGTATGTTCCCATGCCCGAAAACTACCATGAATGTCAGCAAAAGCTGGAAGTTTTCAGGGAAGTTTTCGAAAATGAAAAAATTGAAAAAACAGGACAAAACCTCAAGTATGATATTTCGGTGCTTCGGTGGTACGATATTGAGGTGAAAGGGCCTTTGTTTGATACCATGATTGCGCATTACCTGATTGAGCCTGATCAGCGGCATAATATGGATGTGTTGGCCGAGACCTATTTGAATTATTCGCCGGTTTCGATTGAAAGCCTAATCGGGAAAAAAGGCAAAAATCAGGGCAGTATGCGTGATGTGGCACTCGAAAAGCTTAAAGAATATGCAGCCGAAGATGCTGATATCACTTTGCAGTTGAGGCAAAAACTTGAGCCGGAACTTGAAAAGCAGGGTGTTCGGCGCATTTTTGATGAGATAGAAATGCCATTGGTACGTGTTTTGGCAGCCATGGAAGCCGAAGGGGTAAAGGTTGATGGTGATAACCTGGAGCAAATCAGCGAGCTGATGGGAAAAGAAATTCTGGAGCTGGAGAAGACAATTTATGATGCTGCCGGAAAACAATTTAATATTGCATCGCCCAAACAACTCGGAGAAGTGCTTTTCGATCACCTCGGATTGCAACATAAAGCTAAAAAAACCAAAACCGGACAATATGCCACTTCGGAAGATGTGCTGTCGAAAATTCAAAAAGCACATCCCATTATTCCCATGATTTTGGATTATCGGTCGCTTACCAAACTCAAGTCGACCTATATCGACTCGCTACCCACCTTGATTAATCCGCGGGATGGCCGTATCCATACCAGTTATAATCAGGCAGTGGCAGCCACAGGCAGGTTGAGTTCGAATAATCCCAACCTGCAAAATATTCCTATCCGTACCGACAGAGGGCGTGAAATCCGCAAGGCTTTTGTGCCGCGCAATAAAGATTTCACCTTATTGGCCGCCGATTATTCACAAATCGAATTGCGTATCATCGCCCATCTGAGCAAGGATGAAGGCATGATGGAAGCTTTCAAAAAAGGCCTGGATATCCATACGGCAACAGCATCACGCGTTTATGGCGTTGATTTGGAAGAGGTTACAAAGGAGATGCGTAGAAATGCCAAAACCGTTAATTTTGGTATTATTTACGGTATATCCGCATTTGGATTATCCGAACGACTTGATATTCCGAGGGGAGAAGCCGCTGACATTATCAAAAGTTATTTTGAGCAATACCCTGGCATCAAGGCTTATATGAATGATCAGATAGCATTTGCACGGAAAAATGGTTATGTGGAAACCATACTTGGTCGCCGGCGCTATTTGCGCGATATCAATGTTTCGAATAGCGTAGTACGCGGTTTTGCTGAGCGAAATGCCATTAATGCCCCTATTCAGGGAAGCTCGGCTGATATGATCAAACTGGCCATGATTCGTATTCAGCAAGAGTTAGGAAGAAAGAAGCTACAATCAAAAATGATTCTTCAGGTGCATGACGAATTGGTGTTTGATGCGCTAAAGTCGGAGTTGGACGTATTGCGTCCAATGATTGAGGAAGCGATGAAAAATGCACTTCCGCTTGATGTTCCGCTCGAAGTAGAGATGAATACAGGCAACAACTGGCTCGAGGCACACTAAGCCTTTACCATTTTCCCTTCTCTGATCACAGGCACAACAAATAACATACCCGGCTGGAGGCAATAATCGATATCGTGTTGATAGCCTTTGGATTGCAGATATTTAAGATGTGTACAGGATTGTAATTTATCGGTGATATTACCGGTATCTGAACCATAAAATTGCAACACCAATTTTCCCAGATCATCAGTTTCTACTGTGCGACGATCGCTGATCAGGCTGATCAGCATGCCGGCACATAAAGCATCATCAAGCGAAAATTTTCCGGCTGTTCCCGAACAAACAATAACGGTATCATTTAGTTTGTCTGATAAATAATCAGCAACGGCTGAGATATTGATAAAACTGGCTGCCAGGGTTTCCGTTGCCTGATGGCATTGTCGCAGGGCGCGGGTTCCGTTGGTAGTGGAAAGAATGAGGGTTTTGCCGGCGACCACCTCGCGCGAATATTCCAAAGGAGAATTGCCTTTATGAAAACCAGCAATTTTCACCGCATTCCGTTCGCCGCCAAGCAAGGCACTGTCGGATGGAAAACTATCAAAAAGCTGGCGGGCTTCTTCGGCTGTTTCGGCAGGAACAACAGCATTGGCACCATTGTGCAAGGCAGTTGCAATAACTGAAGTGGCTCTCAGCACATCAATCACAACAGCAGTTTTGCCAGTCATATCAATCGACTGGCAATCCTGCAAGGTAGCAGCGACTTCTATGCGCATTTATTTGGATTTTTTCGCAGGCATTTCGATGCCGAGTGAGATTCCAAGACCTTTGGCTGTTTTTACCAGCGCATTGTCGAGGGTAACCAGATTAGGCTGAGCCACAGCTTCTTTTAGCGGAACAGAAACGAAATAAGGATGGCGGTAGGCAACCATTTTTCCGAAGTCTTCTTTTAATACCATTTCGAATGCCTTGACGCCCAGTTGCGAAGCCAGCACACGATCGTAAGCAATTGGAACGCCTCCACGCTGTAGATGACCCAATACCGTTTCGCGTAAATCGGGTTCGAAACCGGCAGCTTTGAGTTGCTTGATCAAAGCACTTGCAATGCCGCCCAATTTGAGATTTTCGTAGCCCACCTCAGTGCTTTCTTCATACACCATTTTTCCATCTTTTGGCATGGCGCCTTCGGCCACTACCACAACAGCAAAGCCTCTTCCGCGGTTGAAGCGAGATTCAAGTTTTTGTTTTACAATATTGATATCATATGGAAATTGGGATCAAACAAACCTCGGCAACACGCCGACGTTGCGACTACCAGCATTGAGTGCAACCGTCCGCATGGGATGAGACTTATTACTTCAAAAAGGAATACTCGATGTGTGGCTCGTTGTGGTATCAGTTTGATCACGTGGCCGAAGATAATTTCAACGGTGTAGTTTGAAAAATCCAGCGCAGGAGTTGTTGATGAAAACGCCGCATTGCTTGAGTGCACCGATTTACATTGAGCCCTTTTTCGTATAGAGCCTGCGAAATACGCCGCGAACCATCACCACCGATATTGATAACGGCATCGATGCCCATATACTGAATCTGCGAATCATTTCGTCGGAGCGGTCAACGGCTGACCATGAGCCATCTTTATTTTTAACAGGCCAGGCAAACGGGCCGCCTTTGTTGTAGTTTCGGATTATTGTTCCACCTGAAAATGAATTTTTAATCCACCTCCGTAAGAACTTTTAATTCTGAAGGCTCCCAAAGCACTCCGTTGAATGCCTGAATGCCTCTAACACTTCCCAGTCTTTTTCCTGAGAAGCTCTTTTAACAACTGCTCTGATTACGGCATTCAATCCCGGGCAGTCGCCACCTCCTGTTACAATTAATTTTTCATAAGGATCTTATTTTTCAATGAGAAAATGAATTCTCCCAAAATATTTGCTAATTAGTAAATGTGATAATATCACACTTCATGAAATTATTGGGCAAAGATAGTCAGACCATTTTTGATGTGACCCTATTGTGGCCAATTTGCGGCCAAAAGGATGTCTGCAATCGGTTGATATGGGGAAAAGCGAAAGGCGCAAAGGCTCCAAACAACAAAGCCCTCATTGTGAGGGCTTTGGATGTGGTACCACCCGGGGTCGAAACCAGGACACACGGATTTTCAGTCCGTTGCTCTACCAACTGAGCTATGGTACCAGCGTTTGGAGCGGCAAAGATATAACAAAATTCGAAATGCAAAAAGTTTTTGATAATGCTGATCGCTAAACCTGTTAGCATGCCATCTGCTTAACTGTTCAGTAATATTGAATAGGTTTGTGGGTTTAACCTGGACCTGATGTTTAACCATGTAGCTTCACCTTTTAAAAGATCTTATCCTGCCTAAAAAAACGGTTAACTGAAAACTATTCTTCATTTTTTGTTTGAGTCAGTATAATTTTTTCATTTCCCATTTTTACAATTTAATTGAAATAAAATTTAATTTTTGAGTAGTCAGCAACTTGATACGTAGACTGTTTAAAAACATAATCGAAAAATACAGTAATACTTTTACCTTCGTTTTTCACCTGGAAGATCAATCCAAATAGATCGTTATTAATAATTACATCCTCAGGTATATAAGTTAATTCATAACCTTCCGGAATTTCAAAATAGGATTGATAGGTTCGTTTTTGGGGATAAGTAAAATCAATGGGATATGTTCGGGTTTTTTGTTTGAAAGGATTTTCGTCTATTATTTCATTAAGAAATGGCTTAACAAAGAGTTTGTTGCTTACAATTTCTTGTTTAAGCGTGTGCTGGTAAGCGACGATAAGTGGTTTATTTACCTCAAAAGTATTCGTTACATTTATGGTTGAGTCGATCAGAGTATATCCATTTTCTTTAATTTTCTCGCTAATTAGAACTGTATTGTCGGAATAGTTTTTCCTAAAATTAAGCGCATCATATTCTGTTAATGTTGTGCTATTTAAAACGTTAACCTCATCTTCGGAAAAATCCAGTACGAGACTTGTTTTTATTGATGAAGGCAAGGTTGTTTCCAGTTTGATCCAAGACACTTTTTCTTCCTGGATAATCAATCCTTTGTCATTAATACATCGTGTTGGAATTCTTTTATTTAAACTCAAGGGCTCAGTAGCGTCGGAAAGAATCAGTTGATCATCTACTCTAGCCAAAATAATCACGTAATTAAAGAAATGAGCAAAGGGATAATCATACTTAATTTTACCATGATCTCTGGTGCTGATCAGGAGTGGATATGCTTCTATTCCAAGGGTGTTCAGGAAGCCAATCGTAAAAAGATTGATATCGGCACTACTACCATATTTAGCTTCAATCATTTTTTTGGGCGAGTCAGTAGCATACTTACGATAACGCTTGTCCCAACTAAAATTCTTCTTGACATAATCGATTGCAAAATCAAACTTTTCCTGATCTGATTTATTCAGTATTTCATTATCCTCAATTAGCTTGGATGCAGCTTTGGCGGATTTATTAATATATTTTCCAAAATCGGAGTGCTTTAACAATTCCTCGATCATTTTTTCCCATGTAGTCATTATTTCTATTGAATGGCCACTGGGGTAATTAACTTTTGATAATTGGAAATCAAGTTTTATGATATAGTCATTTACAGAACTGATAAATTCAGTATTGTCGAAAGCAGGAATATTTTTTTTAACATACCTGTTAACAATATCTTTGTACTCAATGGAGCCAAAATGACGTGGCAGTGTTTTGGCAGTATATGATTCCTGAATATCAAAGTTACTAGATCCCTGAAGTAACCATGTATATTCGTAAAATGGAATTGTATTGACAATGTATTCGCTATATACGACTGGTATTTTCCATTGAAATTCCCAGTCGTGTAAGTTAAACTTAAAGGGAGAGCTTATTTTGTAGGCGTATTCGATGATTGATCCAGACCGTACATTAGGAATAGCGAATTTTTTTACCATCCAGTTATTATTAATCGTTTCGTCATAGGTATTCTTTTCATCAAAAGTTGTGGTATGCAGCTTTCCATCTTCGATGTTATAGGTGGATGCTTCAAGATCGTAAACTAATTCTTTTTGACTGCCGTCGATATAATATGGGATTTCAATTTCGGCGTATTCAAGGCCTGACTCGGCAAGTATTTTAATACGTGTTTTTCGTTCAAATACCACATCAATACTGCCTTCATTTTTAATGAAATGGGATTTGCCAATGTCAAAAAGCACTACAGCTTCTGCATCTTCATCATGTTCATATTGTTGCAGATCAACTTCCTTTTGACCAATTCGTCCGAAGCTTGTGTTAAATTCCTGCGTAAAGCTGCTCGCGCTGCTTAAGCAAAACAGGATAATGAAAAATAATCGCATAAGACTAATTTGTTTTTGTAAGGTGAATGTTTTTGTTTTCTTGTTCAACAACTGCAGTATAAAAACTATGAAACGCTTCATAATCTGATAATGGATACCTGTTGGAGTGAATCAGTATTTTTTTTGTAACAATTAAATGATGTTCATCTATCATGGAGAGGGTATAGGAATAGGTGCCAAATATCGAATTTAGCTCAAACGAAATGGGGTTTTTAAGCTGGCAGGCATCAGAAAGCATGTAATGCAGGGTATCAGTTTTGTTGATGGGATAATCAAGCTGAATTGGAAAAGTACGTTCAGCAGGAGTTTCAATTTTCGGCAAATCAAAAGGAACATTTTGGATTATGATATCATTCCCATATTGTGATATTAATTCGGATGCGGAAGCTGTGTAATGAAAAAAGATTTCTCTGGCATCCCGATGAGTTCTGTGAATTTCATAATCTGAAATTTCGAAACCTTTAGGTAATAAATACTTGTTCAGCATGCGTTTTTTTTCCGATCCGGTGTAGTTTACATCCAAATCAAAAACCAGTTCATACATATATCCTCTGAGCGATTGCTCCATTTTTATTGTTGCTGGCAGGTTTGCAGTAAGAATCTCAGCTGTTCTGCTCTCCAAAACTTCATTGTTTGCCAGTTTTGGGGTCCGTACGAACCAACTGCCTGTATCGTCGATAATAAGAGCATCTCTGTTTTGTGTAAAAGTTCCAAGATAATCAAATGCACGGTCGCTTGTGCAGTCGAGCCAGAACGACTCATTTTCACCTGGCAGGTATAGGATAATGTGGTTAAACTGCTGTGCCGGAAAATTGTGGTCAATATCATGAATGCGGTTGCTTGCATAAACTTTTGAGTAATAGGAGGGGATATTGGCTGATTTTAATACTGCCCGAAAGTAATTTGTAAGTGCCTTGCAATCGCCATATTTATTATGGGCAACATAACTGGCTGGGTAAGGCTTTAATCCTCCTGTTTCAATTGAAATATTGATGTAGCGTGTATTATCCTGAAGGTAGTGGTAAAGAAGTTTGATGGTATCTGAACGACTATTTGCTTCTTTTAGGACATCTTGGATTTTTAATAATTCAGAATCTGGTATGATGTCTAAGCCATTCATAATAGCATTTTGCCAACTGCCAAAGCTTTTCCACGATTCGAGTGAACCTGATTTGTCAAACTCAAACCACAGCGGAACAACATTTACCTGGGGCAAGAAATCGAAAACAGGAGGGGCAAATACCTGAGACTTCACTTGTTGATCATAGTTGCCTTCCCATTGATATGTAATTTGGTCTGCTGTAGTTTCTATCAATGGTTCGTTCAGATGTGTCTGCATGAAACGTATCTGATAATCGACAGGAGTTACAATTTTTAGTAAAGCTTTTTTAGTAGGCACATCTGTATCTAACAAAGGTATCCAGGAAGCGATGTGAATAAATTCTTTCTCAATTGTTTGGTAACTGTATACAAGAGTATAAGGATAAACATTGTGCTTCAGCCGGAATGATTGAATAAAATTATCCTCATAAAAGGAGTACTTCTCGATTGCACTCTTGGTAACAATATCACTCTTTTTGAGTTTTTTAATTATTATTCCATCTGCATCTTTGATGAAAGCCTCTATTTTACCAATTTTAGACAGATTAGAAAAGGGGATGTTAACAGAAGTATATTTTTCGCCCTTTCGGTTGTTTATTTTAATTTCAAAATGATTCTCCCTCACAAGTTTCTTTTGATTCACAAAGATGTTTGTAGATACAAAAACCAGTGCTGCATCTTCTTCTTGCTGAGCCAAAGCATCAAACCCACACAAAAGCTTACATATAAGAATTAAAAGGAAGGTTGCTTTTACAGTATTGTTTTTTTTCATTTTTAATTGTTGATTGCTAAACCAGTAAATAACACTTTCGGTATAATTCAAGGATTGATTTTTAGTTGAGATGCTTATTTTTATTTGGATTTTTTCCGATTGCTGTAATAATACAGGTTTAGTGAGGTCTTGAGAACGCAGAAAAAACTTCTTTTTTTTTCTTCAAAATGATCTGGCATGCACTTTACGTATTATGTCAAATCTATTCAGAAAAAAACCATCAAAGAGAGAGCATTTCATGATTGGATTCATTAGGAACATATTCTCAGATCGTTAATATCAAAAAAAATTTACAAATAGTGCAAAACCAACAAATCGAATTAGAAAAGCTATATGCTAAACCAGTTTTTTAAAGGGTTTTGGTTACTGGTTGTTTCAAATGTTTGTTTAGCAACTTGTGGTGGTAAAAATAAAAGGTCTTACATAAAAAAACAAACCTGAAATGAGGTTCTATTTGTAGGAGTGCCATAATTAGCGGTAAATGAGAAAAATAGGGTGTTGCTTTTTTTTCTGGTCCACTCTGCAACAAGCGTGTTTCCTAATGCATTTTTTCTAATGCTAAAAGGATTAACAGTTCACTTCCTCTCTTGCGCTTAAATGTCTTATTTTTGTCAGCTCAATGCACTGAACGCTAATTTAATGACTCAAAAATTAATCCTTGATCTTGGAAATACGCTCTCCAAGGCTGCACTTGTTGAATCTGGTCAGATAAAAACCGTGCATAGTTTTGAATCCGACGAAAGCCTGATGCATTGGATTAAACTGCAGCCTGCTTTCTCCGGTGGGATTATAGGTTCGGTAAAAGAATTGCCTGAAAGCTGGATTGGGCTAAAAATCAGTCCGGAGTTTTTCTCCTGAGCGCTTTGACCCCACTCCCTTTCAAAATTGCATATAAAAGTACGCAAACCCTGGGCGCCGATCGCATCGCACTGGCAGCAGCTGCTTATGAGCGTTTTCCTGGTAAAAATGTTTTGGTGATCGATATGGGCAGCTGCATCACCTATGATTTGATTACTGCAGTGAAGGGGTTTATCTTGTGGCGCAATCAGTCCCGGAATTCGTATGCGATTCAAAGCTATGAACGCCTTTACTGCCAAACTCCCGATGGCCGAACCAACCGATAGTAAAACACCACTGATTGGATTTGATACGCAAGTTCGCTCCAATCAGGTGTGATGAACGGTGTGCAGGCAGAAATTGAAGGTGTGATTGATCGATATACAAATTACAAAGATTTAACAATAGCATTAATAGGTGGTGGAGACAATAAATATTTTGATAAAAGGTTTTAAAGTTAACATCTTTGCAGCCTCAAACCTGGTACTAAATGGCCTGAGGTTTATTTTGAATTTAATGAAAGTCAATAAGTTGAGAAAATTACTCGGGATTATTGTTATTTTACTGGCATTTCAGACCCTAAGGGGACAAACAGGAACGGTATCGCCTTATTCGCGTTTTGGTATCGGCCAGTTAAAAAGTGGTGCAGCATACACGCCTTCAAGGTATGGGAGGAATAGCCACGCAGTAGCCAGCAATAGGTTTGTAAATCCTTCCAATCCTGCTACATACACTCATTTCGACTCGCTTTCCTTCTTTTTAATGCTGGTTTGCAGATGAGTTCTTCTACCTATCGCACTTCCACCCTCACCGAAGAAGGAAGCAATGCCAGTTTGAGTTATTTTTCGATGGGTTTTCCTGTTACACGCCACTGGCGCGTTGGTATTGGCTTATTGCCTTATGCAGATATCGGTTATAATATTGTAGTGAGCGATTTTGAAGAAGGAATCGGCAGGTATAATTATGCCTTCAATGGCGATGGTGGTTTGAATCAACTGTTTTTTGGCAATGGGTTCAAAATTACTGACCGTCTTTCGGTTGGCGTGAATTTAACCTATGTTTTCGGAAGAAATACCACGAGCACACTGCTTTATTTCCCGGATTCGACACTTTATGCCAATACCAAAACAGAACAACGGCTTTTGGCTAACGACTTTATGTTCGATTATGGAATTTATTTCTCACAGCCTTTGGCTAATGATTATCAGCTTAATATGGGTTTGGTTTATGGTCAAAAAGTAAATCTGAACGTAAAGCGTGAAAAATTGGTGCGATCTCTTTTTGGAGGCGTTGATGGAGGTGTCGAGTATATTCTGGATACCATTGCTTATCAGCCTGAAAGAGAAGGAAAGCTCGAACTGCCGCATACCCTTGGCCTTGGCCTGAGTTTCGAAAAGAAAAACCGCTGGATGATCGGATTGGATGCCAATTGGCAGAATTGGGAGACTTTTACCATAGACGATCGGCCCGATTCTTTACAAAATGCATGGAATATTGCTGTTGGCGGAGAATTTACACCCAAGCATACATCTATTTCAAAGTACTGGAGCAGGGTAACTTACAGGATGGGTGCCCGCTACAATCAAACCTATCTCAATTTATATGGTCAGTCCATAAACGAGTTTGGCATAAGTTTTGGTCTAGGACTACCGTTGCCACGTTCTTTAACAACGATCGATTTAAGTCTCGAAGTTGGGCAGGGAGGTACAACAGCAAAAAACCTGATACAGGAAACTTTTGTTAATTTTACGGTCGGCGTTTCCATTTATGAGCGCTGGTTTGTAAAACGAAGATACAATTAGCATAAAACTAACACGCTACACAATGAAAACGAAAGGGATCAAACACATGCTGCTTTTGCTCATAGTACTGGGCTTTGGCGTCACTGAAGCAGCAGCTTTCGGTTTGGATAACAAACTGGAATTACCGCAGGAAAAACCAATGAAAAAGTATGGTGAAGACAGTATAACCTGCGTGATCAATATTTCACTCTACCGCGAGTTTTACAAGCAATGGAAAGCCAGCGATTATACAAGTTCTTCCGTTAAAGACATCCTGAAATCATGGCGTTGGGTATTTAAAAACTGCCCGCTTGGAAGCGAAAA
Source organism: Bacteroidales bacterium (assembly GCA_018399335.1). GTDB lineage: Bacteria > Bacteroidota > Bacteroidia > Bacteroidales > F082 > UBA5536. The sequence goes on from JAGYNM010000013.1 coordinate 31,680, forward strand.
CACCTATGTAGATGGTGCAAAGATTATGCAATATCGCGTCGAAAACGAAAAGGATGAGGCCGTAAAGCAAAAGCTTATCGATACCTTGATGATGGTGTATGATCAGCGAATTGAATATTTTCCGGATCATTACAAAACAGGCCAGCCCCAGGAAGGCGCTATTCTGGGACGTAAAGGAATTGACCTTTATACTTATGCACCAGATCGTTACGAGGATACCTATAATACCTTAAAACGTGCAGTTGAGCTGGATGGAGACGCAACTGATGGTTCAGTTTTGATTTATTATTTCCGTTCTGTAATCAAAATGGCGCGCAAATCAAAGGTCGACAGCACCGAAATTGTGGAAGCCTACGATCAGGTAATGGATATCCTGGATCATAACATCAAAGGATTGGAAGCACGTGGCGACAAACGCTGGGTAGAAATTTACAAGAACTTTAAAGGAAACATCGACGCTACCTTTGAGCCTTTTGCTACCTGCGAGGATTTGGTTAAGATTTTCAGGAAAAAATTCCAGACCAATTCTGAGGATATTGATTTGCTGACAAAAATCACCAATATGCTCGACAAACGTGACTGTACTGATGATCCGCTTTATCTCAATGCCAGCAGGAAGCTTCACGAATTGCAGCCCAGCCCCGAATCAGCTTATCTTATTGGTCGTTTGTTACTTAAAGACCAGAAATACAGCGAGGCACTTACTTATTTGGAC
>JAGYNM010000130.1 GCA_018399335.1 Bacteroidales bacterium
AGCAATCAATAGGGTCTATTTTTTAGGATAAACTCTATTATACTGTTTTCATTGTGCAGGAATATTTTTCTGATGATCGCTTTCCCAATCGAAATCCTTATTTTTACAGCCTAAAATAAGCTTATGATTCTGTTTCGCCTGATCCTGGAAAGTTTTCATTTTGCTTTGTCAGCTTTGATAGTGAACAAGGTACGTACGGTATTATCACTTTTGGGAATCACCATTGGTATTTTTTCTATCATTGCGGTTTTTTCTGTTTTTGATAGCCTCGAAAAAGCCATTCGCGACGATATTAGTTCATTGGGCGACAATGTATTATTCATACAAAAGTGGCCCTGGATGATGGGCGGAAATGATTATCCGTGGTGGAAATACTGGCAACGGCCGGAGGCTGACTTACGTGAGCTGGCCGAGCTGCAGCGCCGAAGTAATGCAGCAGAAGCTTTTACCTTTATGGTGGGCGTTTCGCGCAATATCAGCGCAGGCAACACAACGATCGAAAACAGTGGTATCAATGCCGTTTCGCATGATTATGATCGCGTGATGCCAATGGATATCGCTTACGGAAGATATTTTACCCCACTCGAATCGCAAACAGGGCGAAACGTGATTATCATTGGAGCTGATGTGGCAGAAACACTTTTTCCGGGAGCTGATCCAATTGGTCGTTCTGTGAAGGTATTTGGCCGTCGCATGGATGTAATTGGTGTGATTGCTAAAACAGGTGATAATATTTTTGGCAATTCAGAGGACAATTCAGCTTTTATCACCATTAACTTTGCCCGAAATGTTATCGATCTGCGTAATACAGGAACCAGTATTTTGGCAAAAGCAAAACCTGGAGTTACTAACGAACAACTTAAAGATGAGCTTACAGGGATAATGCGTTCATTGCGCAAACTGAAGCCAGCAGCAGAAGACAACTTTGCCATCAACGAAATGGATATTATCAACCGGGGATTTGATCAGTTATTTGGTGTGATTGCCATTGTGGGTTGGATAATTGGAGGATTTTCGTTGCTTGTGGGCGGGTTTGGTGTTGCAAATATCATGTTTGTTTCGGTAAAGGAACGTACCAGCCAAATTGGAATCCAGAAATCTTTGGGAGCCAAAAACTATTTTGTTTTACTACAGTTTTTGTTCGAAGCTATATTTTTATCCATTTTAGGTGGTATCGTCGGCTTATTGATTGTAATGACTCTTGCCCTCGTGATTAGTAGCTCGACAAGTTTTACAATGGTTTTATCGTTACAAAACATTTTGTTGGGGATTTTTGTTTCTGCATTTATCGGTTTGCTTTCAGGCTTTATTCCAGCCTGGTCGGCTTCACGTCTCGATCCGGTAGAAGCCATGCGGTCGAGCTTTTAAATCCCTATGATTTTACGTGAGGTTTATCGATTGAGTTTATCAACTTGGTTTTTTCGCGCAAGGCGTGAATGCTCGGATTTTATTGCTATTTTTACCATTCAAAAAAACAGCCTGCATGGAGAACAGATGGGTATTTAAGAAAAAAGGTGATGAGCAAGTGGTTAACCATCTGGCAGAAATTTTGTCGATTGGAAAGCCGCTGGCCGGATTATTGGCACAGCGCGATATTGGCAATTACGATGAGGCAAAATATTTTTTCAGACCGCTACTTGAACATTTGCACGATCCTTTCCTGATGAAGGATATGGATAAGGCTGTCGATCGCATTTTGCGGGCTATCGAACGCAACGAAAAAATTCTGATTTACGGCGATTATGATGTTGATGGAACAACAGCCGTGGCGCTCGTTTATTCTTACCTGAAAAAATATTTCAAAAAACGTATTGAGTTTTATATCCCGGATCGATACGAAGAAGGTTATGGTATTTCTTACAAAGGAATAGATCATGCATCAGATCATAGTGTTAATCTTGTGATTGCGCTCGACTGCGGTATTAAAGCGGTGGAGAAAATTGCCTATGCCAATGAGCGACATGTAGATTTTATCATTTGTGATCATCATAGGCCCGGCGATGAGTTGCCTCCGGCGGTAGCCGTGCTCGATACGAAAAGGACAGATTGTAATTATCCTTTCAAAGAGTTGTCGGGAGCGGGTGTTGGCTTTAAGCTGATTTCGGCTTTGGCCGAAAAATTGCAGGATCCGTTCGAAGAACTTGTAAATTATCTCGATTTGATAGCAGTGAGCATTGCCGCTGATATAGTTCCTATAACTGGCGAAAACAGAGTGTTAGCCTATTTTGGTTTGCGTCAGCTCAATACAAATCCTCGTCCCGGCTTCGAATCGGTGCTCAAATATGCTAATGTGATACGTCGGGAAGATGGCCCGGACAAAGACGGAAATGTGCTCAGCCGGGTGCTTACAATAAGTGATCTGGTTTTTCTTATCGGGCCACGCATCAATGCCGCAGGCCGTATTGAGAAAGCCAGCGATTCGGTGAGGCTTTTGCTGGCGGATAAAACCAGCCATGCCGAAAAACTTGCCGAAGCCATTAATGATATGAATACCGAGCGCCGAAGCCTGGATAATCAGATCACAGAAGAGGCCTTGGCAATGATTGAAGGCGATCAGGTACTGAAATCAGCGAAAAGTACAGTTTTATTCAACGAAAACTGGCACAAAGGCGTTATTGGTATTGTGGCTTCACGCCTAACGGATAATTATTACCGGCCAACGATAATTCTCACGCGCTCGAATAATTTTGTTACCGGATCGGCACGTTCAGTGAAAAATTTCGATGTGTATGACGCCATTGATCATTGTTCTGATTTGCTGGAGCATTTTGGTGGGCATATGTATGCTGCCGGCCTTTCGTTAAAGCCTGAAAATCTGGAGCTTTTCCGAGAAAAATTCAATACCTACGTAAATGATTATATCGATGAAGAATTGTTAATTCCTGAAATAGAAATTGACCTGCCGATATTGTTTTCTGATATCACCTCAAAATTTATGCGCATACTCAAACAGTTTTCGCCTTTTGGTCCGGGCAATATGGCACCGGTATTTCTTTCGGAGCAGGTGATTGATACCGGACGATCAAAAATAGTAGGACAAAAACACCTCAAGCTCAGTTTGATGCAAAAAACAAGTCGCAGTCAGGCTGTTTCAGGGATAGCTTTTCAACAGGCACATCATTATGAGCGCATCCGCAGTGGCGAGCCATTCAGTATTGTGTATCACCTCGAAGAAAATGAATGGAAAAACAAAATCACCTTACAACTAAATGTGAAAGACATTAAGTTTGAAGAAGATTAGTTTAGTAAAGACTGATCAAAAATTTGGCAGGCATCCTAATTTACTAGAACCAACTTATAAGGTCAAAACTTCAATTTACAGCTGAAGGTAGTGTCTCAAAATACCGAAGAATAGAATTGCCAGCGTCAATAGGCTTATTATTACTGTTGTAATACCTGTTTTTCGATCGTTAAGCCAACCGCTTAAACCCAGAGCCGATATAAGTGTAATTAGTCCTACAAGCAACAACTTTACCAGCATTTGATGGTGACTTTGTAAATTGTCAGTTGGCTCCCAGAAATCAAACATCGACCAGCCAATTGCAGCCAGAAGAAAACTCATGCTTGCTATTGTAATCACAATGATTAGCGAAAACTTGATTTTATTTTGTGCTTTTATGGCAAATATTGCACTTAGAAAGGTAAACGAAAATCCACCCAATACCGAGCTGATTAACGCAAGTTGTTTGATGCCTTCTTCCATAGTTTTATGTGCTTACATATTATAATTCACTTTTTTTATGGTCGGAATATATTAGCTAATCGTTAACTTCAGGACGAAGCATTTAAACCGACAAATAATTCAAGTGTCCGTGGTTTTATGAGTCAGAACTTTATTTCGTGTGAAAAGGCTTAATCGTTAATCTCCTCGTAAGGAGTAGTTTTTTGCAATTCGCGCAGGCTGAAAGCAAACCAGATCATTACAAAACCAAAAAACAGTGCCAGTATTCCGCTAATCACAATCAGCGTTTTAGCTACAGCAAAGGGATTGATTACCAGCAACAAACCAAATAACAGACTGATGATGGCATTGATCAGAAAGAAGTTTTTATATTCCAGGCCACTGCTTAGGTTTACCAAAGCAATCAGTTGAATGATACCTGTTACCAATGCCCAGATTCCAATCAGGGTGATAAAAAAGTTGAGAGTTTCTTCTGTATAAACCAAAATAAGAACTCCAAGCAACGAAAACGTGATGGCTTGCAGAAGCATAATGCCATAGCGCAAACCCTTAGCATGACGATTGTAGCTTATCAACCCAAAAACCAAACCAGTAAGGATGATGATAATTCCGGTGTAACGTGCTACAACGATCAGCGTGTCTTGTGGAAGCGCAAGGGCCAGAATCCCATACAGCAGGGCTACCAGTCCGTTGAGTGCAAACGACCACCAGTT
>JAGYNM010000131.1 GCA_018399335.1 Bacteroidales bacterium
AGAGAAAGCTTTGGAAGGAGTTTTTAGTCCTATAACTACTTTATTTTCATCACAAAATGATAATGTAGATCAGGTAACAGAAGAACAAAGTCAAGAAGTGATTGAAGCCCCCAAAGAATTGCCTGAAGAAGAAAAACCAGTGATATTAAGTCCGCTAGAAGGCACCTGGGTAAGCACCTTAAACGGGGCTATGCTAAGCTTTGAGGCAAACCTTTTTAAACTGGAATTTCCTTCCGTTGAAGAGCGTGCCACACTCGAAGGACATTTCAAAATTCTCAACGGAAAATTACACCTTGTTAATACGCTTTCGGATGACGTATGCGGTATGGAGAATGGCATTTACAGCTTTCAGCTCAATGGAGAAGACCTCATTCTGGATGCTGAAAACGATCCATGCAAAATGCGAAAAGAAAACCTGAGCACCGATTGGTTTAAACTTTAAGTCAACCCTTATTTTAAATTTTGTTAAGTATTGTTATATAATATTTTACAATACTTATAAATTAGACCTCCATTTAAGTCAACCTATAATTTCAACCGATTTCGCTTGACATTAATCAGCAGAAGCTTTTAAGTTTGCTCAACGTATTCTGGTGAAAAATCCGAAGAATGGATTATTTCCTAAAAACTTAAGCTTATGAAAAAAGTTGTTATTGCATCGGCTGCACGCACTGCAGTTGGAAATTTTGGAGGAAATCTGGCATCCCTCTCAGCTGTTGAACTTGGAAAGCTTGCTGCACAAGCAGCCCTCGAACGGGCACGCATTGAAGCTGATGTGGTGGATGAAGTTTTGGTTGGTAATATCTTATCTGCCGGATTAGGTCAAAATATCGCCCGTCAGATTGGCATTTATGCAGGTACTTCAGAAAATACGCCTGCGATGACGATCAACCAGCTTTGCGGCTCAGGACTAAGGGCTGTTATGCTGGGGATGCAACTAATCCAACTCGGTGAAGCTGAGGTTGTTTTGGCTGGAGGCACCGAGAGCATGTCCAACGCACCCTATTTACTCCCTAAAGCCCGTTATGGTTATCGCATGGGCGACGGCAGTTTGGTCGACAGTATGATTCTGGACGGATTAACTGACGCTTTCAATGGTTATCATATGGGCATCACTGCCGAGAATATTGCAGAACGCTGGAATTTAAGCCGCGAAGAACAGGATCAGTTTGCACTGCAGAGCCAGCAAAAAGCTGAAGCAGCGCAAAAAGGCAAGCGCTTTGCTGATGAAATAGTTCCCGTTATTATTCCACAACGCAAAGGCGAAGCATTGGTCATTGATCAGGATGAGTTTCCAAAACATGGCATGACCATCGAAAAACTTGCTAAACTTCGCCCAGCCTTTAAAACCGATGGAACTGTTACTGCAGGCAACGCATCCGGAATTAACGATGGAGCAGCCATGCTTGTATTAATGTCCGAAGAAAAAGCGCATCAACTTGGCATAAAGCCTCTTGCCGTAATAGAAGCCGCTGCTTATGCAGCACTCGATCCAAAAATTATGGGATACGGACCTGTACCGGCTACTAAGAAAGTTTTAGCAAAATCAGGTTGGAAAATCAGCGATCTGGATTTAATTGAAGCCAACGAAGCCTTTGCAGCTCAATCGCTTGCCGTAGTGAAAGATCTAGAACTCAATCCCGAATTAGTAAACGTAAACGGAGGTGCCATTGCACTTGGCCACCCTATTGGAGCATCAGGTGCCAGGATTTTAACCACCCTGATCTACGAAATGCAAAAACGAGATGCTCATAAAGGACTGGCTACACTTTGTATTGGTGGCGGACAAGGCATTTCAATGCTCATTAACCGATAAAAATCAAATCAATATATAAGATGAAAAAACTGGAAAACAAAGTCGCTATCATAACAGGTGGCGCCGACGGAATTGGTAAAGCTGCAGTAAGGCGTTTTGCTCATGAAGGAGCTACAGTATCCATTTGGGATCTCAATGAAGAAAAAGGCAATCAGCTAGCTACTGAATTGAAGGAGAAAGGATTTGATGTCGGCTTTCAAAAAGTGAATACTGCCAATTATCAGGAAGTGGAAAATGCTGCTAATGAATTATATGCTGCAAAGGGACACATCGACATTTTGGTGAATAATGCCGGAATTACGCGCGACAGCACCTTAAAGAAAATGACGCCTGAAAGCTGGCAACAGGTAATTGACGTGAACCTGACCGGAGTTTTTAACTGCACCAAAATTGTTTCGGCCTTTATGACTGAGCAACAATATGGTCGCATCATCAATACTTCCTCTGTGGTGGCGCTGTATGGAAATTTTGGTCAAACCAATTATGTAGCTTCCAAAGCCGCTGTGATTGGCATGACAAAAACCTTAGCCAGAGAACTTGGCCGCAAAGGCATTACTGTAAATGCTGTAGCTCCCGGTTTTATCGCAACCGAAATGGTAGCCAAAATGCCTGAAAATGTTTTACAGGGCATGCGCGACAAAACTCCGGTTGGACGTCTTGGGAAACCGGAAGAAATCGCTTCGGCTTACCTCTTCCTGGCCAGTGAAGAAGCAGCATTCATCAACGGAACCGTGCTCAGTGTTGATGGTGGCATAACTATTTAAATTATCCATAATGGCAAGAAACGCAGTTATCACTTCCAGTGGGATGTATGTGCCTGAGCGCATTGTTCCGAATAGCTACTTCGACGAGTTGCTGGGCGAGGATGTAAGCACCTGGCTGGCCGAAAATGTACAAATTTACGAACGGCGCTGGTGCAGCGAAAACCAGTCAACAGCCGATTTATGCATTGAGGCAGCAAAAGATGCGCTCAACAACGCACAACTCAGCGCTGAAGCAATTGATTTATTAATCATCGCCACCGACACTCCGGAATACATTTCACCTTCCACTGCTTCAAAAGTTCAGTTTAAACTTGGCATGAACAAAGCAGGGAGTTTCGATGTGAATACAGCTTGTGCCGGCTTTGTTACGGCACTCGATATGGCTGCCAAATACATCCGCGCTGACGAAAACTACAAGCATGTGATGGTAATCGGTGCTTATGCCATGAGCAAATACCTCAATATGCAGGATAAAAAAACCGTTACCCTTTTTGCAGATGCTGCCGGCGCTGTAATTCTTTCAGCTTCAGATGATACTGACAGTGGTTTTTTGGCAAGCGAACTGATTACAAAAGGAGAATATTACGGACATATGGGCATTTATGCAGGAGGCACTGCTCAGCCAATTACTGAAAAAGTGGTGGCAGAAAAAGATCATCTCCTGAAGTTTGTCACCAAATTTCCAAAGGAGTTGAATCCGGAAATGTGGAGCATGATGGCAGGAAACCTGAATAAAAAACTCGGTATAACTCCTGATCAGGTAGATCATTACCTGCTCACACAAATCAACATCAACAGCATTTTCGAAACCATGGACAGGCTTGGTGTTACGAGAGAAAAGGCTCCAACCGTGATGCATCATTATGGCTACACCGGTTCAGCTTGTATTCCGCTGGCTTTGCATGAAAATATTAAAAACGGAAAAATCAAACGTGGCGATTTGCTCTACTTCATCGGATCAGGCGGCGGCCTGGCCTTTGCCAGCGCAGCTTTTCGCTATTAAAAACTGATACATGGCAACAAGTGCAATGATTACCGGAACCTGGATTTTGCTTGCTATCTATGTGTTAGCAGTGATTTACCTTGTTGTGAAAGGCGCTGGTAAAACCAAAAACATCAGCGATTATGCATTGGGCAGCGTCCTGTTTTCTCCCGTAGCTGTTGGTCTTTCTTTAGCTGCATCGATGACGAGTGCTGCAACTTTTGTAATCAATCCTGGATTTATTGCAAATTTTGGTTTGTCAGGTGTTATTTCTTATGCAATATTTCTTCCGTTGGCTTCAATGATTTCGTTGGTTGTGCTCACAAAAAGCTTCCGTAAACATGGTCAAACGGTAAAAGCGCTCACCCTCGCACAATGGATTGGAAAGCGATACGATAGTAAATCTTACGCCTTTTTTATGGGGTTACTGGCTTTGCTTTTGCTCACCTTTATTGTGCTTATTGTGGTTGCGCTTACAAAAGTTATTGCGCAGTCGCTGAATCTAAATGAATTCAATGTAATGCTGGCCATCGTCATTTTTGTTTTTGGCTATATGATGTATGGCGGTGCTAATTCAATGGTTTATACCAATACGATTCAGGCAGCTGTAATGCTTTTGGTTGCAATTATTTTATTAACAAGTGGCTACGAGCACTTTAGTAATGGTGTTAAGGGATTTCTTGATAAACTGGCAGCAATCGATCCTGTACTTATTGAACCCGTAAATCCTCAAAGTCCGCTTTTTAGAAATTTCTACGAAATAATCTTTGCACAAATTATTGTTGGAATTGCCATTGT
>JAGYNM010000132.1 GCA_018399335.1 Bacteroidales bacterium
TGCGGTAATAAGCGCAAAGCTTGAGTTCATTCTGGCTTAACTGAGGATATTTTTGCTGCAAATTGTGAAAGAAACCGGGATTTACTTCTTCAAAATGCAATTTAAACTGTTGCCAATCTTTATCAATGGTAATATTATCCTTAACAATCTTGTTTACCTTAACAAAACACTGATTAAAACCTTTGGGTTGTTTTTCCTTTATTTTCTCCAGCTCAATAATGATATTGGTCATCGCCTCATTTTTATTTATTATGTGAAGAATCCTGGAGGATAACTCCCTGTTTTTTTGCTCCAGTTTTTCGGTTTGCAGTTTGTTGATTTCCTGCTCGGCAAAGAGCTGGTCTTCCAGCCGGGCTTTTTCAAGTTTGCGGAGTTTGTTTTCTTTTTCAAACAACAATGTTTTCTGTTTCAGTGTTTTGTTCTTTAAACGATAGAAATAATAGAGCAGGATGGCAATAAGAAAAAGGGCTGCTGTGCTAACGATAAACAATAAAATCGTGCGATCTTGTATTTCCAGGTCTTGCCGGAGTATGCGGTTTTCTTTTTCCTTTTTTTCGGTTTCGAAACGCGCTTCCATTTCGGCAATCTGCCGGGATTTTTCCTCATTGAACATGCTGTCTTTCACAGCAACAAAATTTTTGTAAGCTGCCAGTGCAGAATCATACTGGCGGGTATGTTCGTATATCTGGTATAGCTTTTCATAGTTTTTTAACAGATAGGATTTATTCCCTGAGTGCTTCGACTCCTGAATACCCAATGTGGAAAAATAGAGGGCGCTGTCGGCTTTTTCCAGTTTCAGGTATATTTCGGCAATATTCGCACAGGTATTGGCGTATCCAATGGAATAGCCGAGACGATCGGCTATTTTCAGAGAAGCAAGATAATTGGCCAGTGCTTCCCGGTGACGGCCCAGTTTAAACAATGCAAAACCCATATTGTTGTAATTGCCGCTGATCCCCATGCTGTCGTTCAGGTTCAGATGAATTTCTTTTATCTCCAGGAAAGTCTGCAGAGCTTCTTCGTAATCTTCTTCTTCCAATTGTATCAATCCCTGGTTATTCAGCGAAAGATACATCAACTCATTGCTGTTTGATTTTCTGCTTAAATCAAGGGCCTCGCTGAGATAGCTTTTCGCTTTTTCAATTTCACCCATATCCCAGTATAGTACGATGAGATTGTTTAAAGCCGTGATATATAAATCTTCAATGGATGTATCCCCCGGAAATTTTTGCCGTTGTGCTTCAAGCATCCGCAGGCATTCCTGGAACATCTCAAGGGATTTTTCCATTTCACCCATCGACTGATATAAGTTTCCGGCATTGTTGTACATTGTATGGAGCCTGGTCCGGAATTCAGCACTGTCAGGGTATTCCTCAAGAATATCTTTAACGGATTCAATGCCTTCAAGCAAATATGCCATGGCTGCCTTGTTGTTTCCCAGGTAGTAGTTGATAATAGACAATCCGTTGAGGGTTTTTGAGATTTGCAGCAAATCTCCCGTTTCATAGGCTAATTTGTGAGCTTCTGTAACAAGACGGAAACCGATATTGGGGTCTCGCAGACTGTATTCCCTGCTGAGTTCCATGAGGGTGGCAATTTTTTCTTCATCCTGATCATTTTTTATCGACAATAGTAAACTGTCAATAGTGAAAGATATATGATCAGTGGATTGGATAGGTACTTCAGCAGCTTCCTCTGAAATATCCTGAGAGAATAACCTGCCAAATGTAATGATTATCAGGGATCCTAATAAAATGAACATTGGCAGCATTCTTACAATATTTTTCATTTCTGACTATTGGTCTTATAAAGTCGTATAATCATACAGCCAAGTTATGAAAAATAGCATAAACGAGGAATGCATTTCTCAAATGAATCGATCACTCAGATTCTGCCGATTCTTTGATCGAGGGTTTTTTTCAAGTGATCGGATCACTGGATAAATGACCATAAGTGGTTAAAATCCTATGATCATTTTAAGATATCTTGTTCTATGTGTTTACTTTCCTTTATTATTCTGACTAACCTCAACTTTAACAAATCAACTTCAGAGAGTTTTCAAATCCAATATCTTCGGGTTTCGTGTAAAATTTTAGCAATATTTTTTAAATTGCTGTTTAGCTAAAAAGCACGAATAGCACGAACCCTGTAAGTAGCTGTGTTTTTAAGGAATTCACCCTGGGTGCCGGATATGAAGTCCTGAAAACACGCGTTTTGGTTATTGAACTCAGTAGAACTCCAATAGATGTTGAAGGTAAAAGCGTTGCCGCCGTTTGAAATAGCTGTGGCATCAATGGTTGATTTGTTAGTATACATCAGGTTTAATTCCTCCTTTGATGGCAGGTACCAGTCGCCATAAGTTTTGCCATCCTCCGTAATTTGTAATTCATTGCAAATACGCGCCGCATAAGTATTGCCGTCGTCACCAATAGCAACTTGTGCAGCAATTATAATTGATGTATTGGATTCACCCGCAAAAGGCCCGTCTCCTTTGGCTTGTGTCTCATCATAAGTGCCTGCATACCATCTCATTGAACCTTGATCTTCTTTGGCACATACAAGACCATGTTGTCCGGTTTCGTCAACCCAAAAAACAACGCCACCGTGGGCAAAATCACCTACCTCATAAGTGGTTACGTTGCTCGTTGCGCTGATCACATTGCCTGAAATATCAATTCCTGCTCCGGCTGTTAACAGTTCCTGTTTGTTATTCCAATTGTCAATGTCAGTTACTGTAATACCACTTGCTGCCGAAGCTCCGTAAACAGGATCGGTCTCGGTTATGCCACCTGCTATTGTTTTTGCCGTTTCTGCATGCAAAGCATATGGTACGCTTAATAATTGACTTGTTCCTGAAATGGAATAAGCCGTTCCTCCTGTTGGATCCGTTTCCGTGTTAATGAAATAAGGCCCATTTGTCCAGTCAATGGTAGTAAGGTCCCCGCTTACAACTGTTCCTGCTCCAATTTCTATACTTACCAAACCATTGGCATTTGCGGGAGGTGTTTGGGTTTCTGTGTATACCGCCGTGCCACTTGCAGATCCCTGCAAAATACTTATCTGAATGCCAACATGGGTGTCTGTTACCAGATTATCACTTGCATCCCGGATAAGCGCCTGGTAACTTATTTTTTCCGGTGCCTGTGCACCTGCCGGCTTTGGCAGGAACAAACTTAGCGTTAAAAATACGGCTGCTAAAAATGTATATATTTTTTTCATTGATTATTCCTCCTTGATTCTTTATGATTTTAAAATTTTCATTTCTTTCGAAATATTTTGGTGCATTCAAGAAATTCTGAACGGATTTTTAAGGCTCATTTACCCTGTTTTTCGCCACGGCTCTCAGCTTATGTAAATATTCGACAGGTTTCTTTCATACACTTTAATTCATTGAATCGCTAAAAAGAGCGGGCAGCACGCACTCTGCGCAGATCATATTTTTCTGCAGAGTACTGAGTATCTCCACCAAAACCTACTATCCACACTTTAGAATGACTATACTCCGTAGAACTATAGTAGAAGTTGGAAGTCTCAAAAGCACTCCCCCCGTTTGCAATAGCTGTGGCATCAATGATTGATTTATTAAGCCGCATCAATATTAATTCCTCCTTTGATGGCAGGTACCAGTCGCCATATGTTTTACCTCCTTCGGTGATCTGTAATTCGTTGCAAACACGCGCTGCATAAGTATCACCGTCATCGCCAATAGCAACATGAGCTGCAATAATTATTGAAGTGTTCGCTGCTCCCGCATAAGGCACATCTCCTTTGGCTTGCGTATTACCATAAGTGCCTGCGTACCATCTTACCATTGAACCATGATCTTCTTTGGCACATACAAGCCCGTGTTGCCCGGTTTCGTCAACCCAAAAAACAACCCCACCATGGGCAAAATCACCTACCTCATAAGTGGTAACGCTGCTTGTTGCGCTGATTACATTGTCTGTAATATCAATCCCTGTTCCGGCTGTTAACTGGTCTTGCTTGTTGTTCCAATTGCCAATGTCATTTGTTGTAATGCCACTTGCTGCCGATGCACCGTAAACAGGATCGGTTTCGGTTATGCCCCCTGCAATTGTTTCCGCCGTTTCTGCATGCAAAGCATAAGGCACACTCAATAACTGGCTTACACCTGAAACGTAGTAACTTGTTCCTCCCGTCGGGTCAATTTCGGTTTTAATGAAAAATGGTCCGTTTGCCCAGTCGATGGCTGTAAAATCGCCAATTAATACTGTTCCGGTGCCAATTTCCAAACTTACCAGGCCATTGGCATTTGTG
>JAGYNM010000133.1 GCA_018399335.1 Bacteroidales bacterium
ACCTGAGTATAAATGCCAAAACAGGTCGTTACGAAGAAACATACAATTATGCCCTGGCCGAAAGTGTAGAACCGGGATCGACCTTTAAGCTGGCTTCGATGATAGCGCTGTTGGAAGACAAGAAGGTGCGACTGTCTGATACTATGGATGTTGGGCGTAGTGGATATATTGTGTATTACAGCCGTACAATGCGCGATGTGTATCCAATTCGTAATGGAAGATTTACAGTAAGAGAAGCCTTTGAAAAATCTTCTAACGTTGCTATCAGCAAATTGGTGTGGGACGCATACAAAGAAAAGCCGGAGCGATTTGTCGAGCATCTTTATGATATGTCACTCAATCAGCCACTTGGTTTAGAAATTCAGGGAGAAGGCAAGCCATATATCAAACATCCCAGCGATAAGAAATTTTGGTACGGAACCACTTTGCCCTGGATGTCGATCGGCTACGAATTGAGCCTTACACCACTACAAATCTTAACTTTTTACAATGCCGTGGCTAATAATGGCAGAATGGTGAAACCCATGTTTGTGGAGGAAATCCGACAAGGAGGCAGAACAATTGAACGCTTCGAAACACAGCTAATCAATAAATCAATTGCTTCAGAAGCCACTATTGATTCGGTAAGGAGTTTGATGGAAGGAGTAGTGGAGCGAGGAACTGCCAGATACCTGAATAACAGTCCTTTTAAGATTGCCGGAAAAACCGGAACGGCTCAAATAGCTAGTGGTAGCCAGGGCTATAACAAGACAAATTACACAGCTTCATTTGTTGGATATTTTCCGGCTGCTAAGCCGCGCTACACCTGCATTGTGGTTGTAAGTAACCCATCTTCAGGAAAAATTTACGGAGGTGCTGTTGCTGCACCTGTTTTCAAAGAAATTGCTGATAAAGTTTATGCCACTCGCCTGGACATTCATGAAGAGCAGCCGTCGATAGATAAATCACACGCTTTAATTGCATTTCAGGAGAAAGTAATTAACAAGGAGGATGCAACTAAGCTATCTGAAATGCTGGGACTTAGCTTGTCGGATCAAGCCACTCAGCAGGATTGGGTGAGTGCTAAAGCTGATACTTTATCGCTTTTGCTTCAACCTGCCAAAATAAGTCCCGAAGAAATACCTGACGTACGTGGGATGAATGTGCGTGATGCAGTTTTTCTGCTCGAAAATATGGGATTGAAAGTTTTAATAAACGGACGCGGACAAGTGGCCTGGCAATCTGTAAGGCCCGGAACGCCTCCAACAAAGAATCGTGAAGTTGAACTCAAACTGGTGAATTTGTGATGACGAAATTACTGTCAGACATATTATATAAGTGCCCTGTAAGGGAAATTATTGGCGAAGTAAACCGACCAGTAAGGCAGATTTGTTTTGACTCGCGCAAATGTGCTATTGGTGATGTTTTCTTTGCGATTAAAGGAACCAAAACCGACGGTCACGAATTTATTAATAAGGTTATTCAACAGGGTGTTGTTGCAGTAATCTGTGAAAAACTACCCGGCGAACAGCAATCTGGAATTACTTATGTAAAAGTTGAAAATGCTTCCTATAGTCTGGCAATTGCAGCAGCAAATTTTTACGATAATCCTTCACAAAACCTTAAACTTGTCGGAGTAACGGGTACTAATGGAAAAACAACCATTGCGAGCTTGTTGTACGAACTTTTCACAGGTCTGGGTTTTGCCTGCGGTTTGTTCTCAACGATAGAAAATAAGATCAACGGAACTGCTTCACCCGCCACGCACACCACTCCCGATCCACTGAAAATCAATGCGTTGTTGAGTGAAATGGTTGATCAGGGATGCCAGTATGCTTTTATGGAAGTGAGTTCACATGCCGTGGCACAATTCCGGATTGCCGGATTAAAGTTTGCAGGGGGCATTTTTACTAATCTCACGCACGATCATCTGGATTATCACGGAACATTTCAAGCATACAGAGATGCCAAGAAAGGATTCTTCGATTGGTTGCCTTCAACGGCTTTTGCCCTGATAAATACTGACGATAAAAACGGGCATTTCATGGTGCAGAATACCAGGGCTGCAACTTATACCTATGCCCTGACAAAAGCAGCAGATTACCGGGCTAAAATTCTGGAAAACAGTTTTGAAGGCTTGTTGCTCTTAGTCGATGGAGAGGAATTATCCACACATCTGGCCGGTAAATTCAACGCTTACAATCTTTTGGCAATTTACGCTTCAAGCCTGCTCTTGGGCATGGAAAAGGCTGACGCCCTAATGGGAATCAGCAAATTGCATTCGGCAACAGGTCGTTTTGATCTGATTTATCATGCATCAGGGATAACGGGAATTGTGGATTATGCGCATACTCCGGATGCTTTGGATAATGTATTAAAAACCATCAACGCGATACGAACACACAACGAATTGCTGATCACAGTTGCCGGAGCCGGTGGCGATCGCGATAAAACCAAACGTCCGGAAATGGCTCGTCTGGCTGCTGCCGCAAGCAATAAGCTGATTCTTACTTCCGATAATCCAAGAACAGAAGATCCGGAAGTAATTATTCAGGATATGCGAAAAGGCGTTGCTGCTGAGCACTATAACAGGGTGCTGGCTGTGAGCAACCGCCGAGAAGCTATTCGAACTGCTGTTGCACTGGCGCAAAAAGGAGATATTATTTTGGTTGCTGGCAAAGGTCACGAAACCTACCAGGAAATCAATGGAGTAAAACATCCATTTGATGATAAGAAAGAACTAAGTGAAGCACTAAACGAAAGAATAAGATAGTCATGCTGTATTACTTATTTGAATATTTGGATCAGGCATTTAATTTTCCGGGAGCGGGTGTGTTTCAATACATTTCCTTCAGGGCTGCTGCTGCAGTAATCATCTCGTTGATTATTTCTTTGCTGTTTGGTAAACGCTGGATTAACTATTTGAATCGCAAACAGGTGGGTGAAATCGTAAGAGATCTTGGCCTGGAAGGTCAGATTGAAAAGCAGGGTACGCCTACCATGGGAGGTTTAATTATTTTGGCTTCCATCGTTGTGCCCACATTATTGTTCACTGATCTTGCCAACACCTATATTTTACTGATGCTTTTTACAACCATTTGGCTTGGCGGGCTTGGTTTTGCAGACGATTATATAAAAGTTTTCAAAAAAGATAAAAAAGGATTGCCTCCAAAAGTGAAGATTATCGGGCAGGTGATTTTGGGTTTGGTGGTTAGTTTGGTGATGTATTTTGATAATTCTGTCGTGATGCGCGAAAAAGCTGCTCCTGCAGATCAGGTCGTGGTTGAATTATCAGCAAATGGACCTGCTAGTAAATTCTCACCAGTTGAAATTCAGACGACCAAAACAACAATTCCTTTCATTAAAAATAACGAATTTGATTATGCCGTGCTTCTGAAATGGTTGGGGCCGGATTACCATCAATGGGCATTTTTGGTTTTCATTCCGATTGTAATTTTAATCATCACAGCTGTTTCAAATGGCGCAAACCTAACCGATGGCATGGATGGTCTGGCGGTTGGCACTTCGGCTATAATTGGTGTGACGCTTGGAATCCTTGCCTGGGTTTCGGGTAATATCATCTTTGCTGATTATCTCAATATTATGTATCTGCCAGATACTGGTGAGCTTACCATTTTTATCAGCGCATTCGTTGGTGCCAATATCGGATTTCTCTGGTATAATGCTTTTCCAGCTCAGGTTTTCATGGGCGATACAGGTAGTTTGGCTTTGGGCGGAATTATTGCTGTTTTTGCCATTTTGATTCGTAAGGAGTTGCTGATTCCTATTCTGTGCGGCATTTTCCTGGCCGAAAGCCTTTCGGTGATGCTGCAGGTGAGCTATTTCAAATATACCCGAAAAAGATTCGGTGTCGGACAGCGAATTTTCAAAATGGCACCACTGCACCATCATTATCAAAAGCTGGGTTATCCCGAACCAAAAATTGTACAGCGCTTTTTGATCGTTGGCATTATGCTGGCGGTTTTAACAATTATAACATTAAAAATCAGATAAATAGAAATGAAATTTTCTGCAAACAAATACCAGGATATTGTGGTGCTCGGCGCTGGCGAAAGCGGCTTGGGTGCAGCAAGGCTTGCTCAAAAAATGGGCAGGGAGGTATTTGTTTCTGATTTCGGGCAGATAGCAAAGCATTTTAAAACACAGCTTGACGACGGTGGTTTTTCGTACGAAGAAGGAGGTCATAACCTAGAACGAACTCTTTTGGCCGACCTTATCATAAAA
>JAGYNM010000134.1 GCA_018399335.1 Bacteroidales bacterium
GCTTATGGCCGGAGGCATTTTTTTTACATTTTACCTGCGGTTCATTAATGTTAGAGCGTTCAGACATGCCATTGGTTTAGTTAGCGGAAAACACGACAAAGCCGCTTCAAAAGGCGAAGTATCACATTTTCAAGCATTAACAACTGCACTCTCTGCAACTGTAGGACTTGGGAATATTGCCGGAGTAGCCGTGGCAATCTCTATTGGAGGTCCGGGAGCAACCATTTGGATGATTGTAGCAGGATTACTTGGCATGTCGCTGAAATTTGCAGAATGCACTTTAGGGCTTAAATACCGAATTATCAACGACAAAGGAGAAGTTTCGGGAGGTGCCATGTATTATCTCAAATACGGGTTGGAGCGTAAAGGCTTAAAAACACTGGGAATTATTTTGGCTGCCACTTTTTCGATCATGGCTATTGGAGGTTCGGTGGGCGGCGGCAATATGCTACAGGCCAATCAGGCTTTTGAACAGCTCACTACCTTTTTCCCGACACTTTCAGGTTATGGTTTTTGGTATGGACTGTTGATGGCTTTTCTGGTAGGGCTTGTGATCATTGGCGGAATAAAAAGCATCGCCAGCGTTACTTCACGGATTGTTCCGCTGATGGCCATTCTTTATGTTGCAGCATCGCTGGTTATTATTTTCATACATATCGATCAAACCGGTCATGCTTTAAGTCTGATTTGGAATGGCGCTTTTAATGCCGAAGCCATGAAAGGTGGTGTGATTGGCGTTTTGATTTTTGGCTTTCAGCGGGGCGCCTTTTCCAACGAGGCCGGTGTAGGATCGGCATCGATAGCACATGCCGCTGCCAAAACAGATCAGCCTGTGAGCGAAGGAATTGTGGCATTGCTTGAACCATTTGTTGATACCGTTATCATCTGCACCATGACAGCTTTGGTTATTATTTTTTCGGGCGTATATGAAGATACCAGCGGGATTCAAGGCGTTAGCCTTACCTCTTCGGCTTATGGCTCTGTAATTTCCTGGTTTCCTTTTGTGCTGCTGGGTGCTGTTACGCTTTTTGCTTTCAGCACGATGATTTCGTGGTCGTATTATGGATTAAAAGGTTTTGATTTCCTTTTCGGAGGCATTAGCGAGCGTTATTTCGGCTCACGCAAACCGGCAGGATTGATTTTTAACGGCTTCTTTTTGCTTTGCATCGTGATAGGAAGCGCGGCTAGTCTGGGGCCGGTGATGGACTTTTCGGATATGATGGTTTTGTGCATGGCCTTCCCAAATCTATTGGGGTTATTTATTTTAGCTCCTGAACTCAAAAAAGCGCTCAATATTTACTGGCGCAACTTCATCCAAAGCAAAGCATGAAAATTATTATCATTCTCGTCTTTATTTTGCTTCCGCTAATTGAAATACAGGCTCAATTCAAAGATCAGCTGCTACACAAAATCGCTGGTATTGATAGTATTACGGACAATTTCAATAATAGTTTTAAAGCAATAGAAGGCATTGGCAGCAGTATCGCAATCAATGGCGACATCAGAGAATGGGATTCAACAGCTCATTATGCGCTTAGCTATAATTTTAACGAAATAGATTGGAAATCAAGCTTTATCAGTCAGGAATCAGATGATTTTACCTGCATCGAAATCAGCTGCAAAGCCCAGCAAGCCTGCATCACCCTGTTGAATGAAAAACAAAAAAAGAAAACTTATCGCAATGCCCGTGTTTTTTGTTTGCCAGATGAGGAAAAACAAAAGCTGAGCACGATTCACAAAAGTTTACTCAGGCTCATCCCCTATTTTGAATGATTTAGTCTTTTGCGTCGGGCACAAAATCCATGGAAGCCGAATTCACACAATAGCGCAATCCAGTTGGCGGAGGTCCGTCAGTAAAAACGTGCCCCAAATGCCCGTCGCACTTCGCACATTTAATTTCTGTGCGCACCATCCCATAACTTGTATCAAGCACTTCCTTAATCTTATCCTTGCCGATTGCAGCAAAAAAACTTGGCCAACCCGAGCCTGACTCATACTTGGTATCTGAACCAAACAATTCAGCTCTGCAGCCGGCACACACGTAAGTCCCTTTTGCATTGTGCTTATAATACTTACCCGTGAAAGGCGGTTCGGTACTGCACTGTCTTAAAATCTTATACTTTTCAGGGCCAAGCTCTTCGAGCCATTCTGCCTCTGTTTTATCAACTTTTACTTGTTTCATCAGATTATCTGGTATTTGATATGCAGTATCTTGCTGCTGCCCAAAAACTGAAAAATTCTGAGCCAACAACAACACTACAACTACTATTAACGCTTTTCTGAACATCTATGGATTCACTTTGAAAGATAACAATCAGGGGAAGGATTTTGTTTGCCGATACCATGTTGCGTTTTAAAAATCACTACTTTTAAGGCAAAAATAATGATCGATAAATTAAATGAAGCAGTAGCTTATATCCGCCAACAAACCAAAGTTGAAGTAAAAACAGGAATCATCTTAGGCACCGGCCTTTCCAATCTTGCTGAAGTAGCAAATGTAACCTTAAAAATACCCTATTCCTCCATTCCTCATTTTGTGGAAGCCACAGTAGAAGGTCATTATGGCCAACTTTTGTTTGGTACTATCGGATCGCATCATGTGGTGATGATGCAGGGTCGGTTTCATTATTACGAAGGCTATACGATGGAGCAAATTACTTTTCCGGTAAGGGTAATGAAAATGCTGGGCATCGAAAGACTTTTGATCAGCAATGCCAGTGGCGGGTTAAACCCCGATTATCAGCCTTCTTCCTTGGTTTTGCTTGACGACCATATAAATTTTTTACCCAACAATCCTTTGGTTGGCAGAAACTTAGACGAACTTGGCCCGCGTTTCCCGGATATGAGCCGTCCGTACGACCCCGAAATGAACCAACAATTGCGAGAAACAGCCAAATCAATGGATATCGAACTGCACGAAGGAGTTTACGCTTCATGGATAGGTCCCAGCCTGGAAACACGCGCCGAATATCGGTTTTTGCGCATGGCAGGAGCTGATGTTGTTGGGATGTCAACAGTTCCGGAGGTTATCGTTGCCAATCATATGGGTTTAGCTGTTGCAGCCATTTCAATAGTTACCGATCTTTGTGACCCAGATAACCTGAAACCGGTAGCCCTTGCAGATATGCTACACAACGCCGCTCAGGCCGAAAGGAAACTTATCAGACTTATTAGAATATTTTTTGAAGACAATTAACAGAGGTTCATTTTGCCAGCGGCAATAAAACCGTAAATGTACTGCCTTTGTCGGGTTCGCTTTCGATCAGCAGTTTTCCATTCATTTTCTCAATAAACTCGTGACTTAAGATCAGGCCCAGACCCGAACTGGGCTCACCTTCCGTTCCCGGTCGGCCAACTTTTGCTTCAATAGAAAAAAGCTTGTCGATGAGTTGCTGATCCATCCCAATTCCGGAATCTTTTACGCGTATCAATGCATACTCAGCATCATATTTATCTGTCTTGATATGAATTGTTCCGCCATTTGGCGTAAATTTAATGGCATTGGAAATCAAGTTCCGGAGCACACTCATCAGCATTTGCTCATCAGCAATTACCTTAACCGGTTTTAAGACATTAGCCATACGCAGATTCTTATTCCTTACAGCATCCTGAAACAGATTCAAGGTGTCGTTAACAAAAAGATCAGGTTGCAAACTGCTTAAATTAATCTGTACGTCATCACGTTGCATTCTCGACCAAAACAGCAGGTTTTCGAGCAGATCAAGCAGCGAACGTGCTGATTTATTCATATCAGAAGCAAGCTGTTGCATTTCATCCGGAGAAATATCATCAGGTTGCTGCATGATTAATTCGGTGAGGCCGGCAAAAGTACCTAAAGGCCCACGCAAATCGTGCGCAATCACCGAAAACAGCTTGTCCTTTTCTGCATTCAATTCGCGGAGTTTTTTCTCGTTAAGCCTGATGGCCTTCTGCATTTGAAAACGAATGGTGATATCGTGGATGATCAATAAAAAACCTACATGCTGGTCTTTGTGATCCTTAATCAACGAATTGGATATCAGATAATAACGAAGTTCATTCTCTACCGATATTTCCAGCTCAATTGTATCGGACTCTCTGGCGAGTAAGTGATTGACCAATTGTGGGAATTCAGACCAAATTTTTTCTGCCGATTCACCATAAGGCATTCTTTTCCAGTTAAATATTTTTATACTTTCAGGATTCACATCCACAATACGATTTTTTAGAT
>JAGYNM010000135.1 GCA_018399335.1 Bacteroidales bacterium
CCTGAGCAGGATGAAGTCTATTTAACGCCACTTTACTACACACTTGCGCACTTCAGCAGATTTATCCGTCCCGGAGCTGTCCGCATTGGATTCGATCTGAAAGATGAAAACATTATGGCAACTGCTGCCCAAAACCCGGATGGAAATATTGCAGTGGTAATTTTTAATCCCGAAGAAGCAGAAAAAACTATTCAACTCACTTTGGATAACCGAACTGTAGCCTTTAACATAAGTGCCAGGGCGATTCAAACAGTTATCATTCCTGCAACCATTTAACGCTTTAAGAACCAATAAACTAATATACCATGTCTGCAAAAAGAACATTACCAAAAGACAAAGTCCCTCTGCTTGAAAAGGCAGCATTTGGAGCTGGTCATCTTGTAAACAACCTTTTACCTGGTTCGCTGGGTGTTTTCGCTTTTTTTCTGCTCACAGCTTTTGGTATGGATCCATTTTTGGCGGGTCTTTTAGGAGGCTTGCCACGCTTTTTCGATGCCATCACCGATCCTATTATGGGTTATATTTCTGATAATACAAAATCGAAATATGGCAGAAGAAAACCATACATTTTCATAGGAGCTATTCTCAGCGGAGTTCTTTTTGCTGTGCTGTGGCAGTTGAATCCTGAAAATACTCAAATGTATAATTTCTGGTATTTTCTGATTCTTTCGATGGTTTACCTCATCGGAAATACCATGTTTTCAACCCCTTTGATTGGTTTGGGTTATGAAATGACTTCCGATTATAACGAAAGAACACGGCTGATGGGTTTTTCGCAAACCATCGGTCAGATAGCCTGGATGATTGTACCCTGGTTTTGGGTAATAATTGCCAATCCTGATTTGTTCGAGACACAGGCTATTGGTGTGCGCCAGTTATCCATTATTGTTGGCGGAGTTTGTATGATACTGGGAATTATGCCGGCACTCATGTGCAAGGAAATTGACCAGGCAAACCTTTCTAACAGGGATAACCTGACCTTTAAAAATATCGCCAAAAACTTTAAAGGATTACTCAAAGGCATGGCACAGGTTTTTAAACATGCTGCCTTTGTCAGACTTTGTGGTGCAACATTTCTGGTTTTCAATGGTTTTCAAATGGTTGCCTCTTTCAGTTATTTCATCATCGTTTTTTATATGTTCAAAGGCGATTATGGCTTGGCAGGCACCTGGCCAGCGTGGTTTTCGACGATTAGTGCAGTAGCAACAGCCTTTTTGATTATTCCTGTAATTACTTGGATGGCAAATAGATGGGGAAAGCGTAATGCTTTTATTATTGCTACTTTTCTTTCCATCATAGGTTACGGTTTAAAATGGTGGGGATTCAATCCTGATAATCCCTGGCTGATGTTCATGCCATTGCCTTTGATGGTATTTGGTATTGGAGGGCTTTTCACCCTTATGATGAGTATGACTGCCGACGTATGCGACCTTGATGAACTGGCTAATGGCATGCCGCGCAAAGAGGGCACTTTTGGAGCCATTTATTGGTGGATGGTCAAACTCGGGCAAGGTCTTGCGCTGGTATTAGGCGGATTGGTTTTGAAATTGGTTGGTTTCGATCAAAACGCTACCATTCAAACAGTAGATACCATCACCAACCTGCGACTGGCAGATATTTTTGTTCCTGCCATTACGGCCGGATTGGCCATTATAGTGATGTGGAAATATGACCTCACCGAAGAAAAAGCCCGTGCAATTAAGGATGAACTCGTTATGCGCAGAGGTGAACTTTAATACAAAAAAGTCAATAATTATTTAAAACATTATATCCTAAAAGATTATGTCATTCAGATCGGAGAAATTTTTAAGCTACAAAGAGGCAGCAAGTCAGCTGAGGGAAAAATATCCTAATGTTGAATCCCGGGAGGATTTGGAACTGCTGTTTCTTGAGATTTTGCAAGGCGGTATTCATGGTCTTTGCTTTAGTATGTATGCCGAACAGCAGAAGCCAGGCGATATTATCACCGAAGCACAAATCAGAAGAAGGTTGACTATTCTGAAGCCTTACATCAAATGGATTCGCTCTTTTTCATGTATTGAAGGGAACGAACTGGTGCCGAAGGTAGCCAAAGAGATGGGAATAAAAACACTGGTAGGTGCCTGGTTGGGAAAGGAAGCCGATAAAAATGAAGCCGAAATACAGGGCCTTATTAATTTGGCTAAGGATGGATTTGTCGACATTGCTGTAGTAGGAAATGAAGTGCTTTATCGAAATGATCTTACTGAAGCTGAATTGATTGAGCAGATTAATAGCGTGAAGAAAGCAATCCCCGGTATTCCTGTTGGCTACGTTGATGCTTACTATGAATTTACCGAGCGTCCGGCAGTCGCTGATGCCTGCGATGTGATATTAACCAATTGCTATCCTTTTTGGGAGGGCACTTCCAACGAATATGCGCTTTCGCATATGCAAGGCATGTTTGCACAAGCTACTGCTGCCGCTAAGGGCAAACCTGTTATTATCACCGAAACGGGCTGGCCGTCGCAAGGCGAAAGTCTGGGAAATTCGCATCCTTCCTATATCAATGCGCTAAAATATTTTATCAATACCCAATTGTGGTCTATGGACGAGGAAATTCCGGTTTTCTATTTTTCATCTTTTGATGAGGCATGGAAAGTTGGGGCAGAAGGCGAAGTAGGTGCCTACTGGGGATTGTGGGATGCTAAAGAAAAATTGAAATATGGCAATAAACATCTTTAAGGAACGGAAACTCCCGAAGGGACGAGCGATTTGTTATTCTGGTTTCCGCGAAGGACAACAACCTGGCGGGATTTATCCATCCTATGATGAGGTGAAGGAGGATCTGCTATTGCTTAGCAAGCACTGGAAATACCTCCGGCTTTTTGATTGCGATCAGCATGCCACAACTGTAATTGAGGTGATTCAGAAAGAAAAGCTGGATCTGAAAATCATGCTGGGAGCCTATATTACTGCTGAGATGAATAATTTCAACTGCCCCTGGAACGGAGGAGTTTATACTGAAGAACAGCTCGAGGAAAACAAATCAGAAAACCTGAAGAAAATTCACTTGTTGATTGATATGGCACTCAAACATGAGCAAATCATTTTTTCTTTATCAGTTGGAAATGAGGCTTGTGTGGAATGGACTGATCATTATGTGCCCGAATCGAAGGTGCAGCATTATGTTCAGTTGGTTAAAGACAAGGTGAAGCAGCCTGTCAGTTTCTGCGAAAATTACCTGCCCTGGCTCTTCAAACTCGAAAACCTGGCTACTGCCGTGGATTTTATCTCCATACACACCTATCCCGTTTGGGAATACAAGCATATTTCAGAATCGCTGGATTATACCATTGCCAATTATACCGCTGTGGCGCAAAAGTATCCGGATAAAGCGGTCGTAATTACCGAAGCCGGATGGGCAACAAACTCAAATGGCAGGGGCATTAATCCCGAAAACGTGAACGAAGAGTTCCAGAAAATTTATTTTGAAAAGCTCATGCAATGGGCTGATGAAAATGACATCCTCTGCTTTTTCTTCGAAGCCTTTGACGAATACTGGAAAGGCTCGCCCGAACCCCTTGAGCCCGAAAAGCACTGGGGTTTATACAAGATTGACAGAAGTCCGAAAAGAGCGATAAAAAGCTTAAATCAAAAAAAATGATTATATTATCATAATTCTCAGTTTATAAGCACATTTATTAACCACTAATTTTTTATTATTATGAAACATTTTACAATTATTGCACTCGTATTCATGGCAACATTTAGTTTTGCCCAGAATGCCCCTATTAATTTTGAAGAGGGCGGACAAGGTGCCGACTGGACCTGGACGGTTTTTGAAAACGATGTGAACCCTCCTGTCGAAATCATTGCCAATCCCGATGCCTCTGGCAGCAACACAACGGCAACAGTAGCTAAATTTACAGCCTTGCAATCAGGTCAGCCCTGGGCAGGAACTGAATCATTGCATGGTGCAGATTTGGGCGCTTTTGTGCTGGACGAAACCAATTCGATCATCAAAATCAAAGTTTGGAAACCAGTTATCAGTGATGTGGGCATCAAATTGGTGGCCGCATCAGGATGGGCACTACCCGAAATCAAAATTGCCAATACAGTTGTGAACCAGTGGGAGGAACTTAGTTTCGATTTTTCTGATGTCCCTACCCCTCCAGCTGCCGAAGGCCAGTACGATC
>JAGYNM010000136.1 GCA_018399335.1 Bacteroidales bacterium
GTCGAATTTCATTCAGGGAAAAATAAAAAAGACTACCACATTTCTGTAATAGTCTTTTTGTTTGTCGGGGCAGCAGGATTCGAACCTGCGACCTCCTGCTCCCAAAGCAGGCGCGCTAACCGGACTACGCTATGCCCCGTGGCGGAGAGAGGGGGATTCGAACCCCCGGTACCCTAATCGAGTACGACAGTTTAGCAAACTGTTGGTTTCAGCCACTCACCCACCTCTCCGGTTGGTGAAATGAAAGAACTTGGTCAATTCGTGTTATGTCTACTCGAATTGGAGGTGCAAAATTAAGCTTTCCTGTTTTATCTGCAAACATTATTTACATAAAAGTGAAAAATCATTGTAATTAATTGATATATAATTGATTAAATATTTTTCTATTTTAATTTAATTTGAAAAAAGAGTTAAATCTTTAAGTAAAGAATTCCACCACAGTACTTTTGACTAATTTTGCCCCGCTTATGAAATTAAAAAATTGGTACATTATAGGGTCCGTGGGACTTTTTCTGCTCGCAGGCTTTATGCTCACCTGGTTAGTTTATCCTAAAAATCTTGTTCGTTACCCTTTCTTTATAGCACTTTTGCTGCTTGATTTTTACCTTTGGACAAAAGTAAGAGACAGGATTTTTACCTATAACAAAGTACTGAAATATCTTGTTGTAGCAATTTATTGGTCGCCACTAATAGCCTTATCGCTTAGTATGTTAGCCAATATTATTGTGCCGCAAAGTCAATGGAATCAGTTATTCAGGGTGTATCTTTTTGGAGGTATTTTCGCAATCTATATCGGAAAAATCATCCCCGGAGTATTATTACTGAGTTGGGATGTCATTCATTTCGTTTTTCGATTAGTTCGCAGCATCTTTTATTTTAAAAAACTAGGATTAAACCAAACCAGCCAGGACACAAAACGCATTAACAGAAGGAAATTTCTTGGAGATACGGCACTTGCAACGGGAGGCCTGATCATTGGAACAATGTTTACGGGCATGTTCAAATGGGTACATCAGTTCAGTATCAGAGAAATTGATGTTCAGTTAAAAGGCCTGAAATCAACTGCTTTTGACGGTTATCGTATCGTTCAGCTTTCTGATCTTCACCTAGGTGGATGGGCAGATGAATCAGCGCTTGAACAAGCCGTTGAAGAGGTGAATAATCTCAATCCTGATTTAGTGGTTTTTACTGGCGATCTTGTAAACTACAGAACAGACGAAGCTTTCAGATTTAAAAATATCCTCTCAAAATTAAAAGCAAAAGATGGTGTTTCGGCAATTTTAGGAAATCATGATTACGGCGACTACCTCAATTGGCCTAGTCGTGCAGCTAAGCAAGAAAACATGAATCAGCTTTTTGACTTTTTCAATGAAATTGGCTGGAAACTTTTACGTAACGAACACCTTATTTTAACCAGAGAAACAGAAAAAATCGCGATAATTGGTGTTGAAAACTGGAGTAAGAATAATCGATTCCCACGTTATGGCGATATTTTGAAGGCTTCAAAAGGAATCGGACAGGTGCAGGGTAAAATCTTGCTTTCGCACGATCCAAGTCATTGGAATACTATAGTAACGCAAAAACATAAAGATATTGACCTCATGTTGGCCGGTCACACGCACGGTTTTCAGTTTGGCATCGAAATTCCAGGCATCAAATGGAGCCCTGCACAATATATGTATGAAGAATGGGCAGGTCTTTACACGAATGCTGATACCAATCAAAAATTATACGTCAACCGCGGATTGGGTTCTATTGGTTACCCGGGCCGGATTGGCATACTTCCTGAAATAACACTTATCAACCTAAAAGCTTAAACAGTATGAAATTGAATCGTTTTGTATTTTTCCTTAGCCTTTCATTTTTATTCATCCTCAGCAGCTGCTCAACACCTGCAACTGAAAATCAGCAAGCAGAAAATACACCGAAACCTGCTAAAAACATCATTTTTATGATTGGCGACGGGATGAGTTATGCACAAATTGAAGGAACAGAAAATGCTATTGGTAAACAGCTGGAAATGAGAAAACTTCCTGTTAGTGGAACCATCACAACGCATTCGGCCGATAAACGAATAACAGATTCCGGAGCAGGAGGGACTGCTTTAGCTACTGGCTTTAAAACCAACAATGGCATGATTGGTATGAAAGCTGACAGCACCGCTGTGCCAAGTATGCTTGAGATTTTTGCTGAGGAAGGAAAACAAACAGCATTGGTCGTGAGTTGCGGAA
Organism: Bacteroidales bacterium; assembly: GCA_018399335.1. Taxonomy (GTDB): domain Bacteria; phylum Bacteroidota; class Bacteroidia; order Bacteroidales; family F082; genus UBA5536. The sequence continues at coordinate 2,232 of JAGYNM010000136.1, forward strand.
TAACGCATGCAACCCCAGCTAGTTTTGTGGCCAAGGATATCAATCGCAACAACTATGAAGCGATTGCAAAGGATTTTGCAGAGTCGGAAAAACTCAACTATTTTATTGGTGGTGCCCGCAAGCATTTTATTGACCGCGAGGACAAAAAAAATCTACTGGATGAAATGACTGCGAGAGGATGGCAGTTTTTTGATGCGTTAGAGAACGCTAAGTTTAATGCTTCAAAAAATGCGGCTCTTTTTATGGCTGACGAACATCCGGTTGCGGTAAAAGACGGCCGTTCAGATTATCTGGCAAAAGGAACAGCTAAATTATTGGAAACGATGTCTGCACAAGCCGAAAAGGGATTCTTTATGATGGTTGAAGGCAGCCAAATAGATTGGGCTGGTCATGCAAACGACTCGGCTTACCTTGTTACAGAAATGATTGACTTTGACAATGCCGTGAAAGCTGCTATTGAATTTGCAAAAAAAGACGGAGAGACACTTGTTGTTGTCACAGCAGATCATGAAACAGGCGGGCTTACAATTATCAACGGAGTAGAAAAAGAATATTCTACAGTTCGATTCAATTTTAGCACAGGCAATCATTCTGCGGTTACCGTTCCGGTTTTTGCTTATGGTCCAGGATCTGAGTATTTTACAGGTATGTATGACAATACCGAAGTAATAAAAAAGATTCTAAAAGCATCAGGAAAATAACATTAACCTTGCTTTCATTTCAAGCTCTACAGATAAAATTAGTTTGATGTAAAGCACTTTTTACTCCATTCATTGCCAAGGATCATTACATTTGACGATGAATCCATATAAACATGAATTATGAATAAGCTTATTTTGCTTTTACTTGTTATTATAGCAACAATGCAAGCTAAGGTTCTTGTTGCACAAACCCCAGGCGAATTGTCAGTTTCAGCATTTACTCTTGAAGCTGGTGGTAATTATGCTCCAAGAAATGTTTTAGCAATTTGGATCGAAGATAGTGATGGAAATTTCATAAAAACATTAATGGCCTATGCACAAAACAGGCGCACGCACCTGAATATCTGGCAAGCCAGTACAGTAGCCGCAGGATCAGAATTCAATACCACTGATGCCATTACAGGTGCAACAAGAAGCAATCATGCCAATAGAAGTGCAACATGGAATGGAACAGATTTTGAAGGCAACCTTGCTCCTGATGGAGATTACCAGTTATGGTTTGAACTAACAGATAAAAATGGTACAGGAAACTATGGCTATGTAGAATTTGTAAAAAGTTCTGTAAATCAGGATATTATACCTGTTGACTTGCCAAGTTTTTATGATATAATAATCCAATGGCAACCAGACAATAGCGTTGGGTTTAATGCTAACGAATTGGAAGACAATAGCTTTGCTTATGATCAAGTCAATGCTTTGTTGAGCTGCTCAATTCCTGACTATTTCGAGATTTCTATCTTCGATCTGGTTGGAAATTTGCAAATAAAAAGCCAACAAGAAAAAACAAGTCTGGCACACCTCAATTCTGGAGTTTACATCGTTGTAGTTACAACCGATGGAAAAGCATCTGCACATAAAATCGTTGTTCGTTAATCCTTCAAGTCATTTTCTGGAATTACCTGCTATCTATCTTTGAGTAAATATGATTTGATCTCTTAATTTTAAAACTATTCTTAAGAATTAATTAGCTTTAAAAGAGACTGTTAAATGATAGTTTCTTTTGTCATTCCATAGATTCATTTAAGGTTGAGAGGCTTTGAATGTGATCCGTCAGAGACTTGAATTACGAACCCTCCCGATTAAAACATCGGGATGCCCTAACTGCTGAGCTGGTTTCTTAAAACTAAAAAAGCCTCTTCGATGG
>JAGYNM010000137.1 GCA_018399335.1 Bacteroidales bacterium
CATGTACGCGCTGGCCCGGCTCCAGTGAGCAAGCGGTCGCCCGTTCGAGTCGGGCCGCTCCGACAATTTGAAAATTAAGCGTTTACATCTGAAGGTGTAAGCGCTTTTTTTATGTCCTTAATTTTCAATTCCAGCAATAAATTTTCAAGCTTTGAATTAAAACATTAGAATCACTAATTTGCAAAAGAGAAAAGCATTTCGAAGATCTAAATGAATATTTGAAACTGCATGAAATTTCAGTAGGCGTGCCAATTCATTATTAGGTTGATCTTTAAAGTGCTGAAATAGTGCAAGCTTTTGTATTGATTTGTAAGAGTTACTTTAAAAAGAAGATGTATTTTTGTGTAAAATGCAGCATATGACAAATATTCCAAACACATGGTCGCTATCAGGAAAAACTGCTTTAATAACCGGTGCCACGAAAGGGATCGGTAAAGCAATAACAAATGAATTTGTTAAACTGGGGGCATCAGTTTTTTTGGTGGGCCGGGATAGTAAAGCACTAGGTGAGATGATGGATTTATTTGAGCTTTCTGTTGAGAGGCTAGACGGAACAGTCGCCGATATTTCAAAGCCGGAGGAGCGCGCCAGGCTTGTTGAAAATATTATGAATAAGTGGAACAGCCTGGACGTCCTTGTTAATAATGTGGGCACCAATATCAGGAAGAAAACTACAGCCTACTCAGATGAAGAAATTGAGTTTATATTCCAAACAAATTTAAAGTCTGCTTATGATCTCAGCCGAAAGCTCTATCCTGCACTCAAAGCTTCAACAAATGGCGCTATCATTAACATTGCCTCTGTGGCAGGCCTTACCAGCCTGAGAACTGGTTCGGTGTATGCAATGACAAAGGCAGCCATGATACAGATGACCAAAAATTTAGCATGCGAATGGGCTTTGGACGGAATCAGAGTAAATGCCCTTGCACCATGGTACATCGAAACACCTTTGGCAAAGCAGGTCCTCCAGGATCAGGAATACCTGCAAGCCGTGCTAAATAGCACCCCTATGAAACGTATTGGCACGCCTGAGGAAGTGGCTTCAACTGCAGCATTCCTTGCCATGCCGGCATCATCTTATATTACCGGGCAGTGCCTTGCTGTTGATGGTGGATTTATGGCTTATGGATTCTGACACTAACATAAAAAGGGGTTTCGTTTCTGGAAATAAGTGGATTTAGATTGGAATTTTATGTTCAAATGATTGGCGTTCTATTTCCCTTGATTTAAAGTTTAAGCTGCAACATCGTTCTAGTGAGTCAGGTTTTTTTATGTAAGTAATGCCGGACAACAGTGTTTTTTAATTTAAATTTGACCTAAAAATTTCAATAATCATGAAAACAAAGCACAAAATTTTAATCGGATTGCTGGTTCTTATTATCCTGATCCAATTTATACGCCCTGAGCGTAATATCGAAAATAATCCCAGCCGCTACGATATTTTTCATAAAAGTGGTCAGCCTACCGAAGTTGTTGCTATGGTGCAATCAGCTTGTTACGATTGTCATTCCAACCGCACAGCTTATCCTTGGTATGGAAGTGTTGCACCGGTTTCGTGGTTATTGGCAAATCATGTGAATGAGGGTAAATCGCATTTGAATTTTAGCGACTGGAAATTGCTGGAGTCCGATAAACAACGTCATGTTTTGGACGAAGTAATTGAAGTGCTCGAAAAACAGGAAATGCCCCCCAAACCTTATCAGTGGTTGCATAGTGAAGCCGATTTGGATCAGGCACAAGTTCAGCTTATTATCAATTGGGCAACGGACTTTAAAGATCAACTGAATTAAAATGAAAAGGCAGGCCAAAAGAAATCTGACCTGCCTTTTGAATTCAAGTTGCTAAAACTATTTTATAACAATTAGCTGCCTGGCAATTGCACCGTTTTGATAACTTATTTGCAGCATAAGTGCATGTTGCTGATAGGGTGTTAAATCAAGCTGCATTGCTGTTTTCTCTTCGATATTAATTTCGTCCAGAAGCTGGCCTTGCAAATTATACAAGCTTAATTTTGAGGCATGTTCACGCATTTTTAGCTGAACAACCCCTTGGCTAGGATTAGGATATACCACTAATTTTTCGGTGCTCATTTCTTTTGTTCCAACTGTAATATACAGATTTACAGGAATAATCACTTCAGGATTTAAAGGATCATTACTGTTGACAATTAGTTCGGCCTGATACATGCCATTCTCAAGTTCTGTTGCATCCAGGCAAACTTCTATCACAATGCTTTCGCCTGGCGAAACAGTTGCGTTTGCGGGATTTACAGTGATCCAGTTTTCGCGCAAATAATTGGTTTCGATACTAAATTCCAGATTGGCTTCACCCGTATTGCTGATTGTTAAATCGCTGCAGTAAATTTCATTTCCTGACCAGGTTTGGGTAATTTCTGCCGGATTAACTACAATAACAGGAAAAGTATTCTGAGCAGCAGCTATATAGCCCCGGTGATCGTTGCTGCCTTTATAGGTGCCGGCAAGAACATTTGCGGTTTCCATATCAACACCCATGCTGTAGGCGTTGATGAAAACAGAATCATTAGGCTGGAAATTCTGTTCATAAGATAAAGCAACTAAATCCAATATACCATCTCCGTTGATATCACCAAGGTTAGCGCCATTGATAAAAGTGAATCCGGTTGGCCTCAACGGGAAACCATCGAGTTCGCCGCTCCCATCCATTTTGTAGGCATGGATAAATCCCATCCCGTCAATCATCAGATTACTACCAAAAACCAGTTCGTGTTGGCCGTCGGCATCCAAATCGGCCACACTAATAAAGCCTTCCAAACCTCCTGATTTGGTAATTGGAAAATTATCCATCATACTTCCATCGGGATGAAATCCGTAAAGCATGGGAGCAACATCTTCTCCTGTTGGCCTGCTCATGAAAACGCTATAGTTGCCATCGCCATTCAAATCAACAGCAGTAGGAGGTGAGTAAGTCCAATAATTTTCGGGTACTGCAACGGGCCAGCCTTCTCGGTAATCTCCCTGATGATTGCGGGCATAAAACTTTGGGGATGTTCCATGCGTTGAGCCAACGATACTGAGGTCTCCAGTGCCGTCAAAATCGACAAGCAGCGGCGACTGATACGAAAAGCTGTAGTTATCAGATGCAACGGGAAATCCGTTTAAGGCATTGCCACTTGCATCAAAGGCATACATAGTACCATCGGAAATAGCGGTAACTATATCCATAGTGCCATCGTTGTTAATGTCGGCAACAGAAGGCGTTACAGCTGGTGTGCCTGCAAGATTCTGAGGCCAGTTCGAGCCAAAACTGCTGCCATCCTGATTGAGCACATGTAAATTATTGGAGGTACGTGTTTGAACGATGATTTCACATTGTTGATCGCCATTCATATCAGCAATCACAGGGCCGCAAATGATCCAATGGTTGTTAAAACTCAGTGGCCATCCGCTCATGTCGTTACCATTAATATCCAGGTAATAAACTCTGCCATTATCGGGTACGCCTCCTGTTACACAAACAATTCCCAAGGTGCCGTTTCCATCCATATCGGCAACGGCTGGCGGATAAATTGCTGTTCCGGTGAGGTTTTTTTGCCAGAGCAAACTGCCATCACCTTTGTAAACATTGAGCCGGTTAAAAGAGGCAGCTAAAATTTCATCCTGGCCATCCTGATCGATATCAGCTAAGGTTACTCCTCTGAAATTCTTGAAATTAGGACTGGCTCCCATTTTTCTTGGGAAACCCGAAAGTTGTTCTAAAACAGAAGCTTTGTTGATGCTGTTGTCCACTTCAACAGCTTGTGTAATTACTTGTCCTTCTTCATTTAAATAGGCTTTAAATGCCTGTTGACCATTTGTTTGCAAAAATAGTCCAAGGACTAGAAGCGTTAAAACATAAAAAATTTTCATAAGATCTGAGTTTAGGGTTACTCTTCTTGTTTTTCATAAAGAAACACGTAAAAGTAATGAAAAGCCAGATCAATGCACATTTCTAAAGTATTTTTTGAAGTGATTTGCGGTCAGGTTTGCCACTTGCAAGAAGTGGAATAGA
>JAGYNM010000138.1 GCA_018399335.1 Bacteroidales bacterium
AAATTTGACAGCATGCCCCGTAATGCCATTGATTCGAGGCTTGTTGATATCGTAGCTCCACCCGAAAAATTGCCCTCAGAGCTTATCTATTTTCTCGAACACTTGCCTGTGGCCAAGGCAAGCCTGAAAGTGGAAGTTAACGATAAAAGCGCCTTCGATAAGATTATTATTTTACTCCGAACGCATACCGGGAATGATTTTTCGCTCTACAAAAAAAATACGGTTTACCGCCGTATCGAAAGAAGGATGAGCGTCCATAAAATCGATAAAATATATTCATATGTCCATTTTTTACAGGATAATCCGGAGGAAGTTCATATCCTGTTCAAAGAACTTATGATTGGCGTTACCAATTTTTTTCGCGATCCGCAGGTGTGGGAAAAACTAAAAGAAAACATCATCCCGGAACTGATAAAAAAAGTAAAACCCAATGCGGCATTAAGAGCCTGGGTGCCAGGTTGCTCTACTGGCGAAGAAGCCTATTCACTGGCTATTGTGTTTAAAGAAACATTGGAAAAAATAAGCCCGAACAATAGTGTATCCTTACAAATTTTTGCCTCCGATCTGGATAAGGACGCTATTGATACTGCCCGAAAAGGGTTGTTTACGGAGAATATTGCGGCTGATGTATCGTCGCAGAGGCTCAGCAGGTTTTTTAACAAAACAGATGATGGCTACCGTATCAACACCGAAATCAGGGAAATGGTTGTTTTTGCGCAGCACAATATTATCATGCATCCGCCATTCAGCAATATCGATATGCTAACCTGTCGCAATTTGCTGATATACATGGATCCCGCCTTGCAAAAAAAATTACTAGGTTTGTTTTATTACAGCCTTAACACGAAAGGATTTTTGTTACTTGGAAGTTCCGAAACCCTGGGATCACAAAGCCATCTTTTTACTCCCATCTTTAGCCGCCTGAAAATATTTAAAAGATCTGATGAAACTCTGGAAACAGAATTGCTCGATTTTCCTTCTTCATTTTCCAGTCCCAAACCAGATAATTTAGAAAACATAGAATCCCAAAAACCAATTATGAACATACAAACGCTTGCCGATCAACTGCTCTTGAAACAATTTTCGCCTGTTGGTGTGCTGGTAAACGAAAATGGTGATATTTTGTACATCAGCGGACGAACCGGAAAATACCTGGAGCCTCCTGTGGGAAAAGCAAACCTTAATATTTTTGCTATGCTGCGGCCCGGATTTCAAAGCGATTTTACGATTGCCTTTCGGAAAGCTGTTTTCAAAAAAGAAGCCGTCACTTTACATCATGTTAAAACTGGTTCAAATGGCAGTACTTTAACTTTTGATTTAAAAATTCAATGGATAAACAAACCTGAACCATTGCATGGAAAAATCATGGTGATTTTTACTGATGTGCAACAACCTGCTGATAATGCTTTACCGGCAAAAAAAGGAACTAAAAAAATAGCCAGCAAAAGGGAAGCAGAACTGGAGGAAGAATTGCTGCGCACTCGCGAAGAAATGCAAAATATGCAGGAAGAAATGCAAACTTCGCAGGAAGAACTAAAATCGACCAACGAAGAATTGCAATCTGCCAATGAAGAATTGCAATCGACCAATGAAGAGCTTACCACCTCAAAAGAGGAAATGCAAAGCCTTAACGAAGAGCTGCAGACCGTAAATTCTGAGTTACAATCGAAGGTTGATGACTATTCGAGGGTAAATAACGATATGAAAAACCTGCTTAACAGCACCGATATCGCGACCCTTTTCCTCGATAAAGAATTGAATATCCGCCGCTACACCAATCAGGCAACCAAAATTTTCAAGCTGATAAAAAGTGATATCGGGAGGCCATTTACTGATCAGGCATCACAACTTATTTATCCCGGCCTGGCCGATGATGCTATGGAAGTTTTAAGAACACTGATTTTTATCGAAAAGCAAATTCCAACCAAAGACGGCCGCTGGTTCTCAACGCGCATAATGCCATACCGCACTTTCGACGACAGAATTGACGGACTGGTAATCACCTTTATCAACATCACTGAACTGAAGTTGGTTGAAGAAAAAATTCAGGTAACAAATCAGGAGAGCCAGAGAATATTAGATTTAGCCTCGAACGTAATGGTTAAACTGACCACCGACTGGAAAATTCTTGGATTTAATCAGGCGGCAGAGCATTTTTTTGGAAAAAATCGCGAAGATGTATTAAATCACAACTATTTGGAGTTGTTTATATCAGAGCCACTGCGAAAAAAGACCGCCCTAAGGCTGAGCAAACTGCTGAAAAAACCAGCGGATGCCAAAATTAAAATTCAGGTAATAGCAGCCGATGCTGAAAAACTTGAGGTTGAATGGATCGTAACTATGCTGATAAACCAATTAAATGAAGCGTCAGAAATAATAATTCTAACTAAAAATGAATAAGTCATGATAAACGAAGATTTTGATTTTACCGATGCTGAAATGCTACGTAAAAAAGCTGAGAAGATGCTCGAAGAAAAGGAAAAAAAGGAAGCGAAAGACTTAGAAGATTTCAATACCAACAAACTACTTCACGAACTGCAAGTGCATCAGATCGAACTGGAACTGCAAAACGAAGAATTGCGTCAGGCTTATGAAACTGCCGAAAAAGCATTGAAAAAATATACTGTACTTTTCGATTTGGCTCCTGTTGGTTATTTTACCCTTGATAAGGAAGGAACTATTTGCGACCTGAATTTCACCGGCGCTGATATGCTCAAGGAAAGACGTTTTAGCTTGATAGACAGCAATTTCAAGATTTTTATCGCCGAGGAGTCAAAACTTGTGTTCGATGAATTTTTCACAAAAGCTTATGCGAGCAATGCTAAAGAAACCTGCGAAATTTTACTTGAACATGACAATAAAACTACCTACAAAGTATTTATGGAAGGGGTAGTTACTGAAGACGAACAAAAATGTCTTTTATCCGTGGTCGATATTACGAAGTTTGCAAATGAGTGAATGATGTAACTCTTTCAATGAATTGTGTAATGCTTCACCGAAGCCAATGAATCACCTTTGGATCATGAAATATTCTCACAATTTAAAACCGAAAGAGATGAAAACGCAAAGTAAAAATAAACTCGTAACGGGTATATTTTATAGTCTTTTGGCAGCAACAGTAATGTTTTTAGCCACTTCATGTGCCCGAAAAGCTAATTTTTTAACCTCCTCTGTTGTTCCCGCAGCCAAAGGAACAGTAAAAGTGAAACAGGACGAAAACAATAATTACCTTATTAAGGTTAAAATTAAGGATCTGGCAAAAGTTGAGCAGCTGCAATCGTCCAAACAAACCTATGTGGTATGGATGGAAACCGATAAGGGAAATATTGAAAATCTGGGTCAGTTGATAAGTTCAAGCAGCTTATTTTCAAAACAAAAAACTGCCTCCCTCGAAACAGTTTCCTCTTTTAAACCCATCAGAATATTCGTAACAGCCGAGAATGGCACCGACGTTCGCGATCCGGGAAACCAGATAATCCTGTCCACAAGCACTTTTTAATCAACTTAAGTTAGCCAATTGCAAATTATCAGAATTGTAATCTCAGCATTAATCTTGCTGACAACATCTGCATTAAGGTGTGATGAACTTTCAGAAAACATAAGCCTGTTTATCAAGGAAAAACCCGAAAATTCGGCTTATGTAATTGATGGAGAAGCCCTTTATTCAAGCAAAGTGTTGCAGCGGTTTTACCTCAACAGAAATTATGCTCCAGCATGGATCAATGCCGTTCGTCCGGTTTGGAAAAATCCCAAAATGCCGTTTTGGATCAAAGCCGAATCTCCTGAGCAATTAGGCTCAAATACTCGTATTTGGCCTGATGCAGGAAGTTATGTCGGGAATAATACCAATCTGCTCGGAAAAAATGCTTACGATCTTTTGGAATATATCCGCCAGATAAACCAGCACGGCTTGCATCCGGATCACTACCATTTGTTGGTCATCGAAAAATATATTAGCGATGCTGGATTATACATGGCTTTGGATGAAGCGTATATGACAAAACTGGATATTCTGTTGTCTGA
>JAGYNM010000139.1 GCA_018399335.1 Bacteroidales bacterium
CTATGCCTACCCTACCCTTTTGATGAATAAATCCAGGCATGATTCCAACCTTTGCTTCACCAGGAGTAATCACTCCAGGACAGTTAGGACCAACCAAACGACAATCGTAGCCTTTTAAAAATTCTTTCACTCTCACCATATCTGCAGTCGGGATTCCTTCAGTAATACAAACAATTACTTTGATACCCGCTGATGCAGCTTCCATGATAGCGTCACCAGCAAATGCCGGCGGCACAAATATTACGGAAGTATCAGCACCAGTTTCTTTTACAGCATCAGAAACAGTGTTAAATACAGGCTTGTGCAGGTGTGCTTGTCCGCCCTTTCCGGGTGTAACGCCACCAACTACGTTGGTGCCATAGTCAATCATTTGCGAAGCATGAAAAGTTCCTTCGCTGCCAGTAAAGCCTTGAACAATAATTTTGGAGTCTTTATTTACCAGTACACTCATGATATAAAATTGTGAATCGTTTCTTTTTTTTTACGAGTGCCAAAGGTAAAACCTTTTAAAGGATTGGTTGATACCAGAGCTAAAAAAAACCATTAATTTTGCTAAAAAGCTTTATGAATTGTTTTCGACCTAACTGTAATTATCTAAATCACAACCATGAAATATCCTGATATCTCTCGTGAAGATACCATTTGTGCCCTGGCAACTCCTCCCGGAACAGGAGCTATCGCAGTAATCAGACTTTCCGGAATCGATAGTCATGCCATAATAGATCGATTGTTTAAACCTATGAAGGTTAAAAATTTAAATGAAGTTAGGTCGCATAGGGCAGTTTACGGACAAATTATTGATAATGAACAGATAATAGATGATGTGTTGCTCACGATATTCAGAGCACCACACTCTTACACAGGTGAGGATGCAATAGAAATTGGCTGTCATGGCTCAGTTTTCATTCAGCAAAAAATCATCGAACTCCTACTCAACGCTGGAGCACGATTGGCAGAACCTGGCGAATTTACCATGCGTGCGTTTGCAAACAAGCGTTTTGATTTGGCCCAGGCCGAGGCTGTTGCTGATTTAATTGCTTCCCGCTCAGAAGCAGCTCACCATCTGGCTATTAATCAGATGAGAGGAGGTTTCTCGAAACGAATTATGGAACTCCGACAACAACTCATTGATTTTACTGCACTTATTGAATTGGAGCTGGATTTTTCTGAAGAAGATGTAGAGTTTGCTGACCGAAATAGATTTCTGCAACTACTTGCAGATTTAAAAGTTGAGATTAGTCAACTGATTGAAAGCTTTAAAACTGGTAATGCTATAAAGAATGGAATTCCAGTGGCGATTATTGGCAAACCGAATGTTGGCAAAAGCACTTTATTGAATGCCATCCTGAATGAAGAAAAAGCCATTGTGAGTGAAATTCCAGGTACAACGCGTGATACAATTGAGGATGTTATCATTTTGGAAGGCAATAGTTTTCGGTTTATTGACACTGCTGGCTTGCGCGAATCAGAAGATTTGGTGGAAAATTTAGGTATTGAACGGACTTACGAAAAAATCAAGCAGGCAGCTGTGATATTATACGTATGTGACTTAGCTTCATGCACTTTAGAGTCGGCCGAAGAGATGCTTGAGGAATTTAGAAGCTTCATTAAAGATAAACACAAAAGATTTATTTTGATTGGAAATAAAGCTGATTTATTGGCTGAAACCCCAGCTCATTTTAAGGAAATGGTAGAATTGGAAACTATTTTTATTTCGGCTAAGCGCAAAGAGAATATTAACCTGATTACTCAGAGTCTTATCAAAGTGGCTCAGGAATTGCAGCAAGATCAAGACACTATTGTTAGTAATGCCCGTCATTATCACGCTCTGCAAAAAGCCTTTGAAGCGCTTGTATCTGTAGAAAAAGGTTTTGAAGCTGATCTGCCAACAGATTTGGCAACCATTGATTTGCGAAGTGCTATTCATCATTTGGGAAGCATAACCGGACAAATTTCAAACGAAGAAGTTTTAGGTTCGATTTTCAGTAAGTTCTGTATCGGCAAATAAAACCACAAAACAACTGAAGCAGGATTAAAACGATGAAAGTATGAATAAATATCTTATTGACTAATTTACTATTGCCGACCTTAGGCTTCCAGGCCTTGTACAATTTTTCATTCTTCACTCCTGCCTGTTGACCGCAGGATAGCAGGTTTCAGTTTTCACTTTCCATTCCCCACCCTCCCCGATACTAATAAAAAAAGCCCGTTTCAGAAACGAAACGGGCTACTTTCAGATATTTTATAACTTAGTCTTCAGCGCAAAGCGCTGTGTTCAAAAAGAATAGTGCAAATATAAGTCCGTTTTATAAAAAATGCAAGTATTTTTTTTCAATACCATAAAAAAAAAGCCCGCCTCTGACACGAAACGGGCTTTTGATAAAAACAACCAACCAATTAGTAATGATATAATATGAAATGCACGCGGGGAGCGTGCTCCTAAAAACAACACTCAAAAGTAATCAATTCCGAATACCAAAGCAAGCATTTTTATAAAAATCTCACTTTAATCCTGAAAGAAAGAAAATGAGATCCTATGTAAACCACTTATCCCAGCGATTTTAGCTTCTTATAATTCAATTACTATAATAAGTATATGATATTCAAGTTCTCTAAAAAGTAAGTTTACAAGCGGCACTCATTTTTTATCCGCAGGCAAATCTTGTTCAGCTTCCAATCTTTCTTTTTCTTTTTCCTTTTCCTTGTCTTGTCGCCTGAAATATCCCCTTACCAGAAAATTGTGCTTGAGTGCTTCCATATTTTCGTTCAGCCCGATGCTGCTTTCTTTCAGGTTGACAATGGTTTCGTCTATGTTATTTACGATAACTGTATCATTAAGCAACATTCCTAGGGCTCCTTCGCCATTGTTGATTTTCATCATGATTTCGCCCAGCTGGTCGGAAGCAACTTCAGTTTTGGCAACAGTCGCCTGCAATCCTTCCATAAATGCAAACACATTTTCTTTGGTGACTTCAATAGTTTCATCCAGTCCTTCGGAGCTCTTTTTGAAGTTTTCGATTGTCAGGCTAACGTTTTCAGCAATGATGGAATCCCGGATCAGTCGGCCAAGCATGCCTTCGCCATTGTTAATGTCAATCATTATTTCGGCTAGCTGAAGTGTGATAACCTCAGCACTTTCTGCGCTGGTTTTCAAACTTTTAATAATAGCATCTGTTTCAACAGGTTCTTCCGACAATATACGTTGTCCGTCTTCTGCCATTTTGGCTTCGTTGCTTCCTTGTGTAATCGTAATAATGCGGTCGCCAATGATTCCTTCTGAACCAATGCTGGCATAGCTGTCGGATTTGATGAACTGCTGAACATTTTTTCGTACAAGCAAATCAACCTGAACGGTGGAATCGTTGATGATTTTTATGTTATCAACAACCCCGACATCGATACCTGAAAAGCGGATGCTGTTTCCAACTTTCAGGCCGCTGACATTGTAAAACTCTGTAGTGAGCTTAAACACGGGATTGAACAAATTTTGCTGCTTGCCAATAATGAAAATGACTATCACAAAAATTGCTATTCCAATAGTTATAAAAACCCCTAAACGTGCTTTAAATCCTGGTGTGTAATTATCCATCTTTTTTAATTTTTTTCTGTCCTTGATGTACTTGTTGTTTAAAAAATGCGGTAATCATCTCATCTGTCGAAGTTTCGAAATCGTCGATATCACCTTCCATATAAACCTCTCCGTCCTGCAGCATGATTATTCTGTCGGCAGTGGCACGGGCACATTCAATATCATGTGTGATGATGATGGATGAGGTTTTGTATTTTTCCTGAACCTCATTGATCAGCTCACTTATTCCGTCGGATGTTACTGGATCTAAACCAGTTGTTGGCTCATCATAGAGCATG
>JAGYNM010000014.1 GCA_018399335.1 Bacteroidales bacterium
GGGTTCGAGGGCTTTGCTGTCATTTAAAAACAGATAGGAACCATGGATGCCTGCCGTAAAGGAGAGCTGATCATTAAACCTGTGTCGCCACTCGGCAAAGCTTCTGCCAAAGCCTAGCTCGCCATCGGTATTGAGATAAAAACGGTATTGCTGTAACTGAGAACTAAACTCTTCGCCTTTGTAGTAAACCTGATACCAATCATAAACTATTCCTGCATTGAAGTAGTTTTTGCTGTTCATCCGATAGGAAAAAGTGGATGAAAATGTCGTTTTCACTTCGCTCAGTGTTTCGATAATTTCGGCTGTATCCAGACTTTCAGCCAGATCGTAGATGCTTGTTTTTCCTTCGATGCCCGAAACGGCCAAACGGTTGGTTATCCAGGTTTTTTCACCGAAATAATGCAGCCAGCTTACAGCCATAACACCCATGCGGTTTTGATTGTAAAGATCTGTTCCGGTGAAGCCATATTGTGCGTCATCATCCTGGCTGTCGAGCATGGCGATGCTGTTGTCGCCACCCAGACCGAACACGCTCACGCGGCCATTTTTTAGTGGTACATTCACTTTAAAGGAAAGGTCTTTATATTTGGGAACCGCTGCTCCGGTGCCGAAGCTCATGCCAAGCTCTTTTAACAATTCCAGGGTGCTGTACCTGAAATTTAAAAGATATGAGGCCTGTTTGCCTTTTTTGAAAGGGCCTTCGGCTCCCAGCTCAAAGCCATTAAACCCAACTTGTCCTATAAATTCATGTTGCTGGTTATTGCCATTGCGCAGACGCAGATCGAAAGCTCCTGCCAGTGCATTGCCATATTCGGCAGGGAAAGCAGCGGTATAGAAATCGGAATTGGTAAGCAGGTTGTTGTTGAGCATGCTGATTGGTCCACCTGTAGATCCAAGTGATCCAAAATGGTTGGGATTGGGAATGTCGATTCCGTCCAGCCGCCACAGCAGCCCGAGCGGAGAATTGCCGCGGATCACAATATCGTTTCGCTGATCGGCAACGGTAGAAACACCTGCAAAATTTGCTGCCATACGCGATGGATCGCCCAAGCTGCCTGCATAGCGCTCGGTTTCTTCAACTGTAAACGATCGTGCACTTACCAATGCCATTTCGTTGATGGCCTGATCTTTTTTTAGCGCTGGCTTAACCTCAATTGCTTCCAGTTCATAAACTTTTTCCTCAAGCTTGATATCGATTACGAGTTCTTTTCCGGCCTGTAGCAATAAGTTATTCAGGATTTTAGGTTCGTAGCCGATCATGCTTACTTCAATTGAGAAGCGACCAAATGGCAAAGCTTCAAAACTGAAATTACCTTGCTCATCGGTGATGGTTCCCAGGAGTGGATCTGAATTTATTACCACAAGTGAAGCTCCGGGCAGTGGGAGTTCGCTGTAACTATCCAATACGCGGCCTCTAAAACGCTGATTGCCATGTTGTGCGCTAACATTTTGGAACAAACTAAATGTAATGAAAATACAAATTAGAACAGTTTTATGCATTGAATATTAGGTTTGGTTTTTAAGCTTTTATCAAGAGGCATACCAAAAATTGTAAGTTGAAGTTTTTCAGGCTTCAAGGTGATGAAGGCATGCTGGATTCAATGAAATATGTGCGCGACCGGTCATTGCTGTTCGCTCACGGACAAATTCTTAAACGGCTTATGGTCTTCGCGAAAAATCATGTACTTTTGTGATGCACTAAATCAGACTATGAAGCCTCAATGCTTAATATTTACTGCTAAGATTACTAACCGTTTGCGCTATACCATGGATTTGGTGTTTTCGGAACAGTTAGGAATTGCGTATGAGCTGACCTCAGATGCTGAGCGCTTTTTAGCATGGGAAGGGGCCGGGCTGGTTTATGGCGATCAAGCACTTTCGAAGGGTGTTTTCCAGCAAAGTGTTTCCCTGCTTTTTGAGCGCGAAATCAATAGTCAGGAGCTCAAAGCTTTTAATCTGGATGGCTTGAAAGCTTTTTTTCCGGTTTATCAGCGCACTTCACTGCTTCCTTTTGATGTGTTTGCGGCTATTTTTTACCTGGTAAGCCGCTACGAAGAATACCTGCCTTTCGTAAGTGACGCCCATGGACGCTTCGAGGCAGATTCGTCGGTGCTCAGCGCGTTGAAAATACTGGATCAGCCCATTGTAAACCTGTGGATTAATCTGTTGGAAACAAAGTTAAAAGCAGTATTTCCTGACCTTAAAATAACAAGAAAAACCTATCGTTTTGTCCCAACCTACGATATTGATGCTGCCTGGGCTTACCTTCACAAGGGCCTGATAAGATCTTTGGGTGGGTATTTGAAAGACATCTTCAAGGGGGATTTTAAGGAAATGAATCAGCGCACTGCTGTCCTGCGCTCAAAAGAACAAGATCCATTCGATACTTTTGCCTTGCAGCTTAGCATGCAACAGCAATACAAGCTCAGGCCGATCTACTTTATTTTATTTGCTGATTACGGTCATAACGACAAAAATATCAGCGTTAGAAACAGGCATTTTCAGCAGCTCATCAAATACCTGGGTGATTATGCTGATATCGGAATACATCCTTCCTATGCATCTTTCGAGGATAAGCATTTACTCAAGCAGGAAGTGTCGAAGTTGAGTGCTGTGCTAAACCGCGAAATCAATTGCAGCAGGCAGCATTTCTTGAGGATGAACCTGCCGGAGACTTATCACAATCTGATCGAGCAGGATATTTTGCACGATTATACCATGGGCTATGCTTCCCAGCCTGGATTTAGGGCTGGTATTGCCGATGATTTTTATTTTTACGATCTGGATCATGACGTAAAAACCAGGCTCAGGATTCATCCTTTCACAGTGATGGATGGCACCTTGCGCGATTACCTTAAACTTGATGCCGAAGCTGCTTTGGAAAAAGCAACAGCCCTGATCAAAACTGTGAAAGCTGTGAATGGTAAGTTTATCCTGCTTTGGCATAACGAAACCCTGAGCGATCAAAAACGCTGGACGGGATGGCAAAATGTTTATCAAACCCTGGTAGAAGAAGCCCTGCCTTAAATACTTTTGCATGATCCGATACCTAACTCATTCCGAGATAGATAAAATTAAGTGGGACAGCTGTATTAAAAAGGCTTTTAACGGAAACGTTTATGCCTGGTCGTGGTACCTGGATATCGTTCATCCTGAATGGCATGCCCTGGTCGAAAATGATTATGAACGTGTGTTTCCGCTTACCGGAAAAAGAAAATATGGTGTGAGCTATCTTTTTCAGCCTTTCTTTGCGCAGCAGTTGGGAATTTTTTCAACAAGCATCCTTAGTCCGGTTATTGTTGAGAATTTTTTAGCTGCCATCCCGCACAAATATCGTTTTGCCGAAATCAGGCTCAACACGCATAACAAGCCCGAAAAGCAAACCAAAGGGCTTAGCTGGCATCGCAACCACGAACTTGATCTGATCAACAGTTACGAGCGTATTTATAAAAATTACAGCTCAAATACCAAACGGAATTTAAAAAAGGCGGCTCAGGCTAATCTTCAGCTTTCGCGCAGTGCAAAACCGGAGGATGTGG
This sequence comes from Bacteroidales bacterium, assembly GCA_018399335.1. Classification (GTDB taxonomy): domain Bacteria; phylum Bacteroidota; class Bacteroidia; order Bacteroidales; family F082; genus UBA5536. Next base: position 3,540 of record JAGYNM010000014.1, read on the forward strand.
TAAAGCTTTTCAGGGAAAACAGGGGACGAACCATCAGTCACTGGAACGATCTGGAGTATAACAGACTTAAACAGCTGGCTTATACCGGAATATACAGAGGGCAGGCACAGGTTTTGGGTGTTTATAGCAAACCAAATGAACTGTGTGCCGGAGCCATTTTTATGCGAAGCCATGGCAAGCTGGTTTTTCTTTTCTCGGGGGCAAACGATCAAGCCAAGGAAAACCATGCTTTGAGTTTTTTGATCGATGAAGTAATTAAAATGCATTGTCCTGGACAGCTAGTGTTCGATTTCGAAGGCTCAGATCAGCCCGGTCTGGCAAGATATTACAAAGGTTTTGGCAGCAAAGAAACTTTTTATCCCGGAATTCAGCTCAACAGATTGCCTTTTATAGGTCGGTTGGCCCTAAGAATTGTGAAAAGAAAATGATTTTTTGAATTCCTTGTTACTTTCTGCTGCTTAATGGTTATTTTTGCTCCTTAACATCTCAACTATGGCTACCATCATCAATATTGGAGAATCGAATTCAATTTTTAATCATTTCATTGCCGAACTGCGAAGTGTTGATATCCAGAAAGATCGGATGAGATTCCGACGTAACCTGGAACGCATAGGCGAGGTTTTTGCTTATGAGATTAGCAAAACCCTGGAATATGAACCGGTCGATATTACTACTCCGCTGGGCGTTGCTCCGGTTAATCAGCTTAAGGTGCAGCCTTTGCTGGCTACTATTTTGCGGGCTGGATTGCCACTTCATCAGGGACTGTTGAATTATTTTGACAGAGCCGATAGTGCGTTTATTACGGCTTATCGCAAGTACGACAAAAACGAGGATTTTACCATTCGTGTTGAGTATGTTTCAAGTCCTTCCATCGAAGGGAAGGTGTTGATTTTAACCGATCCCATGCTTGCAACGGGTGCCTCCATCGTAAAGACGATGAAAAGTTTGCTTGCCAACGGAATGCCCAGCGCCTTGCATATTGTGTCGGTTTTGGCCAGCTCCGAAGGTCTCGATCATATTCAGCGCAACCTTTCGCTTCAAAACCTTACCGTTTGGGTTGGTGGTGTTGACGACGAACTTACCGCACAGTGAGCGATATCGTTCCCGGACTGGGTGATGCCGGCGATTTGGCTTTTGGCGAAAAAGACTAAAGACAGATCGGTATGGATGCAAAAACGCCACCCGCCATACTCGGATATCTCTGGAGTCGATCCGCAGTCATGCACTTCAGCAATTGCGCCAGACAGTGGCTATTATTGCCTTTGGAATCATGGCACTGGTGGGCATCTTAACAGCAATTGACAGTCTGAAATATTACTCCGACCGAGAATTTTTCGATGATGGGTTCCAATACCTTTAATATCCGAAATCGCGATATGGTGGTTCATATGGGAGGCGTGAATGCTCCCGGACCTGTTTCTCAATAAAAATATTTCATACCGCGAGGCCATGATTTTAAGGAAAAATTTCAAATTGCTCGTTTCTACCAGTATTTCTACGCGTGGAACAGGAATTGCCACCCTGAAATATAACAGCGAGAAAACCAATCCGAATATTCAGGTGATCGGAATTGATGAGGAATTATATTTATAATGCCGGTTTTGAGATCGAGTTTGAAGGAATATCAGCGCACAAGTGAAGTTACTATGGGAGCACATGTCGTAGTGGTAGGTTCGGCTATCGTGGAGAGTCTTTTTATTGGAGGTGAAAACCTGTGGGGAAGATCATTACTGTAGGCCCCGGGTCGTTACAGAATCGTTGGTGTGATGAAAGAAAAAGGTTCCAGTATGGGCTTTTCGGGCGATCGCAATCGTTTGATGCCTATCAATAATGTGAGGCAATATTTTCGCGGCCCAATATGAATTATGGAATAAGCGTTCGTGTTGGATGAATTCCGGAAATGATGGATGCCGCAATTGGTGAAGCTACAGGATTTTCAGGTGATACGGGGCGATCAGATTGGTAAGCCGGAATCGTTTAGCATTGTGAAGAGTGATAATATAGCCAATATGCTTTTGAGCCTCACCGACAAATCAGGTTGGGGGCCACTTTTTATCGGGCTGATTACTTTATTTGAGCAGCCATTGGTTTGATGAATATTATGCTGGTATCCGTTACGGAGCGTACGCGCGAAATTGGGATCAGAAAAGCTGTGGGAGCTACCAGCAAAACCATTCGCAATCAGTTTTTAGCCGAAGCTGTTGTAATTGCACAAATTGGTGGGCCCACGGTATTGGAGCTGGAATTGGAATCGGAAATATATTATCGGTCATTATCGAAGTGCCTTCATTATTCCATGGGCTAGGATTATTTTGGCTGTTGTTTTATGTTTTATTGTTGCGCTGGTTTCCGAATTATTCCGGCCAATAAAAGCTGCCGCTCTGGATCCGACTGGAGCCGCCTGTGTACGAATGAGCTGCTTTTATTGTGGGCTTCCTGATACAATTATTTTTGTGTTTTGGGTCTGATTTGCTATCATTGCAATGAATTTTTCCTGAAAAACAATTTTATGGCAATCAATCTGAATACTCCCCGCGATAGTTTTAGTTCCAGACTTGGAGTTATTGCAGCAGCTGCAGGATCAGCTATCGGACTCGGCAATATCTGGCGTTTTCCCTACGTTGCCGGGCTTGAAAAATGGGGGTGGTGCATTTCTCTTGATCTATATTGGATTTATCGTGCTCATCGGTGTTCCGGTGGATGTTGTCGGAATTTAGGATTACCGCAGCACACAAAAAGAAAATGCCGTTGGAGCATTCAGGAGGCTGGCGCCAAAATCACTCTGGCCGCTTTCAGGTTTTTTAGGGATAAGTGCCGCTTTCTTTATTCTGGCTTTTTATACAACTGTTTCGGGTTGGACGCTGGAGTATTTGTATCTTGCTATATCTGATGGTTTTAAGGCGCACCGAAGCCGAAAGTTTAACGCAAAATTTTGAGCTTTTTCGTACCAGCGGCTTCGTCCGTTGATCTGGCAGAATATTTTTATGTTTTTGACTGCCTTTATCGTATATAAAGGTGTTAAAAACGGCATCGAAAATATACGAAGATTTTAATGCCCCTGTTGCTGATCATTATTATCATATTGGGCATCAGAAGTGTAACGCTTCCGAGCAAAAGAGGGCTTGACATTTTTATTCAAACCCGATTTTACTAAGATTACCGGCAAAGTGATTCTGGAAGGCTTGGGCAGTCGTTTTTCTCGCTTTCAATCGGTATGGCACGCTGGATAACTTATGGCTCCTACATTGGGAAAGGTGAAATCTGGGCAAGACAGCTTCTCGGTCGCTCTGTTCGCTGATACCTTTACTGCCATATTGGCTGGTGTTGCGATATTTCCGGGCCGTTTTTGCTCTTTGAAAACAGTTCCAGCCGAGCAGGATTGGGCTTTTTATTACCTTGCCCATGATTTTCGATCAGATGGCCGGAGGATATTTTGCCCTCATTTTCTTTTTGTTGCTTTCGATAGCTGCGCTCACTTCAACAATTTCCGTACTTGAAGGTTTTTTTAGTAACGGCTTATCTTTCGGAGGAGCTTAATCTGGGCGAAAGAAAAGCAACCATAATTGCAGCTTCTTCTATTGCTGTTTTGGGTGTGGCATGTACGATGAGTCAGGGGCCGCGGCGGCGCTTGGTGTGGGAGGCCATAATCTTTTGATTTGCTTGAGATGATTTCCGGCTAATATCATGCTTCCGCTTGGCGGACTATTGATCGTGCTATGGTTGGTATATGACTAAGGATGCTGTTTTTGTTGAATTTAATCAGGGAAAGCTTTGAATGCCGATTTAAATTTGCCTATTTATTTATCATTCGCTTTTTGGCGCCGATTGCCATTGCCTTTGTTTTCCGCATGGTTTGGGTTTTTCGGTCGTTCGTAGTGGGATTTATAAAAGCGGTTAAGGCAATTTATGACTGATATTAAAACCACTGAGTTTTTCTAAAAAGGAGCAATTTGCTCGATTGGCCTGTTGTTTTTGATGTTGGTGTTGATAGGTATTAACCTGATTCCTGATATTTTTAGCAAGACGCCTGCATTTTCAAAACACCAGCTGGAGGAAATAATTGCACTTCATCAGCAGGAATTTAAAGCCTTGGAGGACGCCAAAGCGAATGAAAATTTTAATGCTGCAAATCCTGATAGGTCTGTTCTTGAACAAAAGCTTAATCCTTTTCCCTTCAACCCCAATAATTTAGCTGAAGAGAGTTGGAAAAAACTCGGACTTGCTGCTCATCAGATTCGTAACATCAAAAATTACGAAAGTAAGGGAGGTAAGTTTTTTAGAAAAGAGGATTTGAAAAAGATTTACACTATTTCGGAGACGGAATATGCTATCCTGGAACCTTTTATTAGAATTCCGTCCACTGGAAACCAGCGTATTGCACGAGCTTCTCAGTCGCCAGAGCAAGCGGCTGCAAAAGAAACGTCAACATTGCCGAAAGAAGCAAAACCTGAAGTTGTGACGATCGAACTGAATGGTGCTGATTCACTGCAATTAATTCAGCTTCCGCAAGTGGGACCATGGTTTGCGCATCGTATTTTAAAGTACCGCGATATTCTTGGTGGCTTCGTCGATAAAGAACAGCTGAGAGAAGTGTATGGAATGGATGAAGAACGTTATTCAACTTTTCGAGAATTCGTTGAGGTTGATACAGCTTCCCTAGAGCCTTTGCAGATCAATTTTGCGGAGTTTAAAGCTGTGGTGAGGCATCCCTACTTTTCATATCCCCTTACCAAAGCGGTTTTCAATCACCGCGACCGAAAAGGAATGCTTCAAAGCTTTGATCAATTAATGGAGTTGGCGCCGGCTTCCGATAGTTTATCGCCTTACCTGAAATATTATGTTAAATTTTAATAGCAATTGAAAATGAGAGATTTAAGGAAGTTAGTTGGTTTTATGGTCTTGAGTATGGTTTTAATCTCCTGTGGTTCAACACGGAATCAATCAGCGAAAGTAGTTAATAAGGTGCTGGAAGATCACGAAAGCAGTGCCTATGAATTTCCGGCCGGAGTGTATTATGCCTATCAGTTTGAAGATGATAAGCCTGCCTACGGCTTTGATGAACAGCTTGTTATAGAGCAACTTGCGTCTAAAGGAATCACGGTTAAGAATCTGTGGTATAAGGCTGCTTCTTCAAGTTGTGTGCCGCCCGGAAGCAGTATGGCCATGACGGTAATGGTGGAAGCTGCGATGGTTGTCCAGCTGAATGAAGCTGATGATCAGTTGCTTGAGATGAATTTCGTAAAAACAACAGTGCCTTCGTTGGGTAGTTGTGCTTATCGCGTTAACCGGTATATGTTTACATCCAAATAAACTTTTTTTAATCACAGCAAATGAAAACAGGAGTTTTTTCACGTTTTCCGCGTACTTTTTGGGTGGCAAACACCCTGGAGCTTTTCGAAAGGTGGGCATGGTATGGCTTGTTTAATGTGCTGGCTATTTACCTTACAGCCTCGCGGGATACCGGGGCTTTAGGCTTTTCGCAGGAGGAAAAAGGCACCATGATGGGGCTGGTTTCGGCCTTGCTTTATTTTCTGCCTGTCATCACTGGAAGTATCGCTGATAAATTGGGTTATAAGAAGGTTTTGTTACTTTCATTTGGGATACTTTCAACCGGTTATCTGGTGATGGGGCATCTTACAGATTATAGTCTGGTGTTCGCAGCTTTCTTTTATATCGCAGTTGGCGGAGCGCTTTTCAAACCGGTTATTTCGGCAACTATTGCCAAAACAACCAATAAGGGTAACTCATCGATAGGTTTTGGGATTTTTTACATGATGGTAAACATGGGTGCCATGATTGGTCCTTTTGTCGCTAGCAAATTGCGTGAAACCTCCTGGGATTATGTGTTTTACCTTAGTGCAGCAATCATTGCTTTGAATTTTGTGCTGGTCTTATTTTTTTACAAGGAACCTCCCAGAGAAAAGAACGACAGTAAACTGTGGGCCAGTATTGTACAGGCACTCAAGAATATTTTTATTGCGTTAAGAGACTTTCGTTTCTTTTTGTTTTTGTTGTTGATTGTCGGTTTTTGGAGCATGTATTTTCAGCTGTTTTACACTCTGCCGGTTTTTATCGATCAATGGATTGATACGCGCAATCTGTATCAGTGGATGGCAGATATTTCGCCTGTGCTGGCCAATATTTTTGGTACCCCTCAAGGTACTGTCAACCCGGAAATGATTTTGAATATTGATGCGCTTTATATTGTTGTATTTCAGGTGATTGTTTCTGGTGTTGTGATGCGTTTAAGGCCGATTAATGCCATGATAGTGGGAATCGTTATAGCATCAATTGGTATTGGATTGACCTTTATGTTCAACAATGCATTTTTCCTGTTTTTCTCCATCCTGATTTTTGCTTTTGGGGAGATGGCCAGTTCGCCAAAAATCACAGAGTATATTGGTCGGATAGCGCCTCCTGATAAGGTGGGTTTGTATATGGGATGTTCGTTTTTGCCGATGTCGGGTGGTAATTTCTTTGCGGGTTTGCTCTCAGGACCTGTGTATGGAAGCTGGTCGGATAAGGTTTTTCTGTTACGTCAGGATATGCTTGCAAAAGGGATCAGTATGCCGGAAATATCTGAAAGTTTTACGCAAAACGAATTGTTTTTTGAAGCAGCCAGAGCCTATAAAATGACTGTTCCGGAGCTTACGAACTATCTCTGGGATACCTATAATCCGGCTGATATCTGGTGGTTATTTACTGGTATTGGTTTGGCAACAGCCTTACTGCTATTTGCTTATGATCGTTTGTTGATGCAGGATCGCAAGCGCTTGAGCTAGTGTTTTTTCTTGAAACGATACACCACTTTAAGGTCGTCTTTATCAGGCTGAGGAATATCCCAGTAAGGCTTTTCTGACTGAGCACTTGTGTCGTTACTCGATCCGGAAGTCTCATTATTTTCTTCTTCCTCTTCTTCTTCCCAGGAATACTGTTTTCGTTGGGGACCTTTTTTGCGGTAAAACCAGGCAAGTACCAAGCCGGCAATGAGGCCGCTAAGATGCCCTTCCCAGGAAATGTTTTTCTCAGGAAAAAGTTCGGGGAAGATGCCCCAGATCAGACTCCCGTACAAAAACACGACAACAAATGAGAGTGCCATCAGCCGGTTTTCGCGCCTGAAGAATCCGCTAAACATCAGAAAGATTGCCAGCCCGTAAATCAAACCACTCGCACCAATATGCACGCCACTTCGCGCACCGAGCCAAACCCACAAGCCACTGAGTATTACTGTTAGCACAAGGATTTCGGTGGCTAATGTGCGGTAAAAATAATAGAGCGCAGCAATCAGGACAAATACCGGAACTGAGTTAGCCATCAAATGATTCCAGTCGCCATGCAGGAAAGGAGAAAGTACGATGCCCGGAAGTCCATGGATTTGGAGTGGTGTAATGCCCAAAAAATTTAAATGGATTTGGAATACAGCCTCGGTAATCTTAACCAGCCACATCACTAATAAAAAGAGTGATGGGATGAAAATACTGGTTCTTAATCTTTGTTTTTCTGATGACTGCATGAGGGGCTCTTAGCAAAAAGCATTCCGAAAATAGTTTTGTCAGCTTATTGTCAGTAGCAATAGCATCATGTTTTTGCCGAAAAATCCTGTACTTTTGCTTTTTAATCCGCAATGAAGTTATTATTCAAAATTATTTTGTTTTTGTTTGCCATCGTGCTGATTCAATCATGCAGCACGCGCAGACTGATTCCCGAAGGTAGATACCTCGTAACCAAAAACGTGGTGGATATTCAGAATAAAACAGATGAGAGAACAACATTTACTAAATCTGATCTTGCTGCTTTTGCTGGTCAACGTGCTAATAAACAGATTATTGGAACACGTTTTCCTTTATGGGTTTATTACAAAACTTTAAAGAAAACCGATCGGAAATTTTGGAAGTGGATTAACGAGAAGATTGGCAAAGAACCCGTTTATTACGACAAAAGCTTTTCCAATTCGGGTGCTGATCAGATGGAGCGCTATATGCGAAATCTTGGCTATTTTAATGCTGAGGTTGAAAGCAGTGCCAAAATAAAACGGTTCAAAGCAGAAGTTCTCTATACTGTAAATCCCCGAAAACCCTATAAAATAAGCTCTTACGACTATGCAATCGATGATAGTGAATTGGCCAAATGGGTAAAACCTTTGCGTCAGCAAGCTGAGTTGCATGAAGGCGTAAATTATGATGCCTATAAGATGGATGCGGAGCGTGACAGAATAACCGATTATTTAAAGAATAATGGTTTTTATGCCTTTTCGCGCGACTTTATTTATTTTGAGGTGGACAGCAACTTCAACCAATTGTCGATGAATGTGAAACTATTGATTGATAGTGTGAAAACTGATAATGGAACCCAGGCACATAAACCCTATTTTATCAACAAAGTTTCTGTTTTTCCTAATTTCATTCCGGCACAGGCCAACATGCAGCCTACTGATAGTGTGAAGCTTGAGCTATTTGCGGGCAATGAGCGTAAGCCGTATGCAATGCATTTTTATGCTGTGGGAGATCCCCGGATAAGGCCGCAAACTTTTAGTCAGGTTGTGCAAATACATGAAAATGATCCGTTTAGTCTGCGAAAATTGAAACAAACTTACAGGGGTTTGGGTAGTTTTAGGGTTTTTGCAATCACGGATATTGATTTTGAGACAATAAGCCCTCCGGAAGCGGATACAGGTTTACTTGATGTTAAGATTCAATTACAAAGATCGAAGGTTCATGCCTATGCCATTGAAGTGGAAGGTACTAATTCAGCCGGAGATCTTGGTCTAAGAGGCAGCTTGGTGTATTCGAACAAAAACCTTTTTAGAGGTGCCGAGCTTTTTCGTTTAAGCCTGCGCGGTGGGGGTGAAGCACAGCGTGTGAGTGTTGTGGGAAACAACGAAAATCTGCCTTCTGAAGCTTCTATTTTTAATACTTACGAATTTGGGGTGAACGCGAATTTGGTTGTGCCCCGTTTTTTGAGCCCTGTCAAATTGAGAAATTTTGTGCTTGAATATCAGCCCAAAACATCTTTTAACTTGGGTTATAGTGCCGAAATACGCTCTAATTACGATCGGTATATCACTGAAACTACTGTTAGTTACGATTGGATGACATCATCCACTGTGCAGCATATTTTCACTCCCTTTAACCTGAATTCTGTGAAGGTAAGACCATCAGCTGCTTTTCAACAGATCCTTGATCAGGAAATTAACCAACGTATCAAAGATCAGTATTCTAATCACTTAATCTTTGGGGCGCGCTATAGTTTTATATTTAATAATCAGAATATCAATAAGATTAAAAACTTTTCCTATTTCAGGGCCAATATCGAATCTTCCGGCAACTTACTTTCACTTTTTAATGAAACACCTTTGATAAGCAAGCAGGAAGATTATTCCGAATTGCTGGGAATTCGATATGCCCAATTTTTGCGTTTTGATTTCGATTTTCGACAGTATTTTATGCTCACCAAAAGCAATCAATTGGTATTTCGGGTTTTGGTTGGTTTTGGGCTGCCTTATGGCAATTCTGCTGATATGCCTTTTGAGCGCAGTTTTTACGGCGGCGGTGCAAATGGTATGCGCGGCTGGGTGTTTCGCGAGCTTGGTCCGGGAAGTTACAGTGGAACAGATAATGTTGAACGTATCGGAGACATCCAGCTCGAAGGCAGTTTTGAGTATCGTTTTCCCATTGCAGGTTTTTTTAAGGGAGCCTTATTTGCTGATGCTGGTAACATATGGACAAAAAACGAGAACAGCTACCTTCCCGGAGGTCGCTTTGATATCAGTAATTTTTATCGCGAGTTGGCAGTTGATGCCGGATTTGGGCTTAGGTTAGATTTTTCATTCTTTATTTTCAGGCTCGATGCAGCACTTCCTTTAAGAGATCCTGCCCGACCAAAAGGTGATAGATGGCGGGTGGATGAATTGAAACTGAAGGATATAGTTTGGAATTTCGGAATCGGATATCCCTTCTGATCATGGACAGGGCTAAGCTATTCCAGCTCATGCTCAGGCATTTTGATTTTGAACCAACTGCTGGTCAAATGGTGGTTTTGCGCCACCTCTCCGCTTTTTTACTTTCGCAGAAAGATCATCCAACTTACCTTTTAAAAGGCTATGCCGGCACGGGTAAAACTACTTTAGTCAGCATGCTGGTGGATACTTTGCCTGAGATTGGGCTTCGTTTTGTTTTGCTGGCACCTACTGGCCGGGCAGCAAAAGTGCTGAATCAGTATTCCGGGAAAGCAGCTTCAACAATTCATCGTAAGATTTATCAGCGTGCTACTATGGCAGATGGATCGGTTAGGGTACAGCGGATGGTTAACAAGCATAAAAAAACAGTTTTTATTGTTGACGAGGCTTCGATGATCAGCGATTCGGGAAGCGACAGCCAGTTTGGTTCATCAGCAAGCCTGTTGGATGATCTGATGGATTATGTTTTTGAAGGCGAACAGTGCAGGCTTTTGTTGATAGGTGATCAGGCACAGCTGCCTCCTGTTGGGCTGGAAACCAGTCCTGCACTGGATTTTAATTTCTTAAAAGCTGCTTATCCCATCACTACGGCCAGTTTTGAGTTGCAGGATGTAATGCGTCAGAGCCTTGATTCTGGCATCTTATCGAATGCCACAAGCTTACGCAACAGGCTGAATCAGAATTTGTTTGATTTTCCTGTTTTTGACTTGGAACATTTTCAGGATGTTATTGCCGTGGCTCCTGAAAATTTTGAGGAACTGCTTCAAACGGCATTTGGCTCACGCGATTTTAATGAAGCTGTAATCATTTGCCGCTCAAATAAACGGGCAAACCGATTTAATCAGGAGGTACGTTATCGGATTTTGGGCAGGGACAGTGAGCTGGCAGCCGGCGATTTACTGATGGTTGTCAAGAATAATTATTTCTGGCTGGAAGCTACTGAACAAGGCGGATTTATTGCCAATGGCGATCTGGCAGTGATTAACAGAATAAATCAGTACGAAGATTTGTACGATCTTCATTTTGCTGATGTTGAAATAAGTCTGGTTGATTATCCTGATAGTCCCGCCTTTACAGTGAAAATAATGCTCGACACTCTGATGGCTGAAGGGCCCTCGCTAAGCGAGAAGGATTTCCAGGATTTTGTTGGCAGGGTAGAGGAGGATTATCTTGACATCACCTCACGCCGACAGCGCTGGGCCGAAATGAAGAAAAATCCTTATTTTAATGCCTTACAGGTGAAGTTTGCTTATGCACTTACCTGTCATAAAACCCAGGGCGGCCAATGGCCAAAAGTGTTTGTTGATGGTGGGTTTTTAGCGATGAAAGAACAAGCCGATCGCAACGATTTCAGATGGCTTTATACAGCATTTACGCGGGCTACACAAAGCTTGTTTCTGGTTAATTTTCCGGATGAAACTTACGTTTCTGCAGAAAAATAAAAGCCGCCTGAAATCCTGATCAGACGGCTTTAAATATTTTTTTGATGTTCTTATTTCGCATTGCCAGCATTACCCAAATCAAAGGTAAGGGCAAAGCGTAAGGTATTTTGCAGGGGGTTATTTCTGGAATCAATAGGAATCAGATAAGAAAAATCGAGTCCGAAAACATTATACCGCAATCCTGCTCCAAGTGTAAAGAACTTACGATTTCCCTTGGATTTATCTTCATAGAAAAACCCGCCACGCAAAGCAAACACTTTGTTATACCAGTATTCTGTGCCCAGGGCAAAACTCAGCTCACGCATCTCCTCACTAAAACCATCAGGGGCATCATAAAAAGACTGAATCATACCACCAACAACAGAAACATCATCATCCATTCCGGCGGCAATTTCAAATTTGTCGGTTCCTGGAATCGGTACAGGATTTCCTAAACTATCCCGACGGTAAATGGGTGGTGTGGGAACTAAAAGTTTATTCACATCGATAGAGAAGGCCAGACTGTTATAATCATCCAGTTCGAGTGTGAGCGTTGGACCAAAACGCAGATTTGTTGGTATAAAATCTTTTTTAATACTGGCTTCACTATAGCCCAACTTGTTACCGATGTTGGAGATATTTACGCCCCAGGCAAATTTGGCATCTATATCGCTGAACCAGTTTACATCATCTTCCCAATACACGGCCACATCAGCTGCTACTGATATTCCTGCAGAAGTTTCGCCGCCACCAACAACCTGACCTTGTGTAAGGTTTGAGTAGATAAAACGGGCTGCAACTGCACCAGAAAGTTTATCTGTCAGTTTGCGCGAATAGGTTGCATCCAACGCCCATTCGTTAGGGCTGTAGGTGTTTAATTCCTGACCGTTGATATCTGTAAAAGTGATGTCGCCCAGACTGAAATAGCGCAAAGTAGCTCCAACAGCCGACATATCATCAATACGCTTGTGAAATGCAAGATAAGCCAGGTTCATATCCGGTACAAGATTACGCAGCCAGGGGCTGTAGGAAAGACCGATACTCATATCTTTTTCAAAAACAGCGTATTTGGCAGGATTCCAATGCATGGAATACACATCAGGTGAGCTGGAAACACCGGCATCTCCCATTGCTCCGGCACGTGCGTCAGGTGCAATGATCAAAAAGGGAACTGCAGTAGTGATTACGTTTAAATTACCGCCAGCAAGATTGTTGTAATTGTAGTTGTCGTCTTGCCCGTGCGATTGCAAACCTACAATGGTCAGAGCAACTAAGATAAGGGTTTTAAGCTTCATAAATTATGCGTGAATGTTCTAAAAAATTGTGTGCAAAAGTAACGTTTTCTTGTGTGATATATTGTTGTTTAGTATCAAGCTATTTATTTGAGCGTATAAATCTTTGAAAAACAGTGCTTTGAATTCCTTCTTCGTCGGTTAATAAAAGTTGATAAACATACACTCCGGGTGGGATTATCCTGCCATTTTGATCTCTTCCGTTCCAAACAATAGGTTCTGAGCGCTGGCCATTGCCCGAAGTGCTTCCTTCGAGGCTAACCATATAACGTCCGTCAATTGCATAAATATCAATTCGGTAGTCGAAGAGTGCGCCCGGTTTATTGTGATCAAAAACAAAAGCAGTTTCATCCGTAAAAGGATTAGGATAGTTGAGCACCCGATTGAGCGACAAAGCAGCTGTTCGATCAACAAAAAAGCGAATTTCGGCTTCGGAAGAGTTATTGTGCAAATCCCAGGCTTTCAAACTCAGGATGTGTTCTCCGTTTTCCAGATCTTTCATCGGAACTTTAATCCATCCCTGCCCGAAATGATCAGCTACAGGCTCAAAAGCTTCATTCAGAATGGTTTTTTCGTTTCCGGGAGCAAGTGTGTTCAGTACAATATCCCGGCCAATACTATTTCCCAAATGATGTATGCCCTGTGGATCGCTCAGGAATATCCATAAATCGCTGTCGGGAGCAATGATATCTCCTTGCTTAAAAGCAGGTGAATTCACATAAAGACTGATTTCGGGCCCCTGGTTATCCGGCACAATATCAGGATCTGTTCCGCCAATATCCAGCTTGTTAAAATAGCCCGTGGCATCAGTAAAATTAACGGTATCAACAGCATAATAGCTGAGTTTGGCCTGACCATACTGATAGGCAATATCGCGTGGCAGCCGGATGGTAAATTTGAATTTGCCGTCTTTGACTGTAACCTTGGTTTCAACAAGCACCTTATCAAAATAGGAAAATGGTGAAACACGGCTGTTTGAGGCATTTCCAAGCGTTGTGAAAACCGTCTTTTTGTCAAAGAGTTTAGGATAGATATAGCCATTAAAACCGGTATCTGTTTGCCCGTCGGCACCAACTATTTCGCCTTCAAAGCTCACCTCCGACATGCTGTGCAGCTGAATTTCCCTGTCAGATACAGTTATATCATTTACCTTGGTTGTGGTAATCGTTTTTTCGGGATACACCAGTTTTAGGGCAGGATTTCCGAGCAGGGCAAAATTATAAATGCTGCTGCTTGTTGGATTTTTGCTCAGCCTTAGAATATCACCCAAACGTTTAAAAGTATCATCGCTGCGATCGAACATGGCTGCATAAACCTTTTTGTTGAGGGCAAAATTGGAATGTGCAAAAGCCAGGCGCGTGGTCGTCATCAAACCAATGCCTCCGCCATCGGCATTCAAAAGAAGTTGCTCGCCGGCTGAAACAAAATTGGGATTGTCGAAACGGCTGAATTCGCAGGTTGCAGTGATAAAGAAAGGCATATTATCCTTATTAGTGAGGCTGTTGATATGCGAAAGTGTGAAAACCCTTTCGTCTGACAAGCCATTTACACCTCCATGTCCTGTGTAGTTTATTATAAGTGCTCCGTGGTCGATTTGTTTCATCATTGCATCACTGGCTTCCGGATAGCGGTATCCGCCTGCAACAGTAAGTCGCGGATAAGCATCGAGGTAGATTTTTGACACATTCATATTTGCCCGTGCAGTATCCACCTGGCGTGAAAGTGTTTCTGCCTGATCGAAGTGTAGGTTATTATCCCTGTCGTCGCCAACAAAAGTGATGTTGTTGCGCCACGATCCGGCTAATTCCAACTGCTTCAGAAGATAATACTTGTTTTTGGCAACCATAACGGCAGCGTCTTCTTCTGTTGCGACCGGAAAACGCCCGATACCCAGATCGAGAATGCCACTCATATAATTTCCTTCTGCAGCGCCCATAAGTCCAAAATAATCATCGGAAACAAAGCTTTGTGTTTCTATCAAACTGGAATTTGCCTGATAGGTTGGAACAAAATTAGTGTTTCCGGCCAGGCGGTTTTTGTAGTCGTAGGAAGCATCGCCAAAAAGCAAAACATATTTAAGGTTACTGTTACTCCTGATATATACCATTCTGATAAAATCGCGGATTGCAGTGATGTCGGGAGTTCCACCTCCAAATTCGTTGTAAATCTTTGTTACATCTACCACTTCTGTGTCAAGTTCATCCATCTCTTCATGCATTGAAGCCAGTTCATTGGCGTGATTTTCAAATAAAGGATGTGTAATGATCAACATATCAGCTTGTTGAATCTGATGCAGATTTTGATTTTCTATGGAGTAAAAGGCTTCTGGTTCCATACTTTGATCCAAAGTGAAAGCATACCATCGTTTTTCGGTATTGGTGGTTGTTTTGAACCTCGCCGTTCCTGCAATATTGCGAAAGCTTTGCTGCCTGACATTCGTTAAATCACTCACCTCCCAAATCAGCTGGTTTTCAATTCCTGAAATTTGCAATTCAATGGTTCCCGGCAGTGTATCAGCAGCAGGAAGCCGAAACGAAAGCGGGTCTCCGTTTAGCTTGAGTTCGCGGTAAGCATTAAGCCTGATATAATTAAGCCACAGA
The DNA here is from genome assembly GCA_018399335.1 of Bacteroidales bacterium. GTDB lineage: Bacteria > Bacteroidota > Bacteroidia > Bacteroidales > F082 > UBA5536. The sequence goes on from JAGYNM010000014.1 coordinate 18,808, forward strand.
CGTGAGCTGCTCTCATGGGCATGATATTTTACCTCAATATTAAACTGATCTGAGGTCGGATTAAAATGCGCAGTATTGGTCAACTCGCGCGCAAACATGGGGTTATCCACCGATAATTTGAAAACCTTGGTGCTGTCGACCAGACTCATTCCATTGCTCGTTATTGAGTAGTAAGTATCTTCGGTAATAGACCGGCCTGCCAGCTGAATCTGCAGACTTACGGGTTTTTGCCGGTTCAAATTTGGAAAATCAAACGAAAAGTTTGTTACAGGATTATCAGCTGTAAACATTTCACCATACCACTCTTTTCCCGACAAAATCAGGCTTTCGTGATCATATTCGTGGTAAAGGTAATCAGGGAATTCTGTTATTGTTTGGCCTGCAGTTCCTTGTGCTTCATCCTGGATCATAATGCGTTTACCAGGCTGGGAATAATCAGGTGTAAAGAAAAAGAAGGTTGTATCACTGTAATAATTTAGCTTGTGATCATATCTTCCGGTAAAGAAATTGTATCGCCAGTAAACCGGCCCCGGGCTGTAAAAAAGCAGGTAATCTTCTGCGTCAAAGCTGCCGTCTTCTGTGCCAAATGCTGTCAGTGCATTTTCTAGCAGGTCGTCGGGGCGATCGAGGCGGTTTTCTTCAGGCAACATGGCATTTCCATTACCAAACAGGGCAAAATAGGTTGGGTCAAAATCAGCAGGATTCAAACCAGCTGCTTGCAAATCAGCAGCAGTTATCCGATAAATGCCTTCGCGGGTTGTTGCAATTTTAATCCAGTTTCCACTTGCCAGCACGGAATTCGGCTTCCATTCAGGGGTTTCGTCCTGCATCTGTTGATTGTTCTCAACCAGCTTATATTGAATCTGATAACTAGTGAGGCGGATAATATAATCTCCACTTCTTTTAAGCGGTAAAACCACTAGATAATGCTGAGCATCATGTTTTTCTGTTGCGATCTGAAAATCGTTCTCAATGAAATCGAGATCTGAGAGCTGTTTGTGATTGGTGAGGGTATCGAAACTAATTATTACGAGTTCAGGATTTGAAATAAGCTGATTTTTCTTTGCGGCAAGCGGATGAATCTGCCAGGGCAATCCAGCCGTTTCGTAGCGGGTTATGGCATCTTCGAAAAATGGCAAAAAAGTTTGCACACCTGATTGCAGCTGTATGGGCTGATGAGGAAGCCAGTTTACGCGCAGGGTATCTGTTGTCTGGGCTTTTAAATCGTTTTCAAACAGACTGAAAGCCAGCACAAAGAGTATAAATAGTGTGTTATAAATGTGTTTCATCAGCGATAAAAAATCAATTTAGCACGTTTTTCTGCCTGCTGTCCTTTTTCGTTTATTGCAAGCAGGCGGTAAATATACAAACCTTTCGGAAGTTTATGGCCGTAATCCGAAGTTCCATTCCATCTGATGGGTTCTGAGCGAAAGGCATTACCAACTATTTGGCCCTCCAGTTGTTTCACCAATCTGCCACTCATATCAAAAATCTGTATGGTGATATCCATATTCAGGCCAGCCTGATTATGATCAAAAACAAAGAAAGTTTCATCGATGAAAGGATTGGGATAATTCATCAGATTTTCGACAACCATCTGTTCGCTATCCACCACAACAAATTGAATGGTAGCTTCGCTGGAATTATTGAAAACATCCCACACTTTCAAAGTAAGGCTGTGTTCGCCGGGAGCAAGATGACTCAATGGATAACTAATTATTCCAGAAGCACTTCTATCCAATTCGGCTTCATAGTAATCGTTTAGGATGGCAGTGGTTTCAGTAGCTCCGGTAATTTTGGCTGTGATGTCGTGTCCAATACCAGCCCCAGTGGTGTTTATGCCGTTTTCGTCTGAAACAAAAGCCAGCAGCGTTGGGCTTTCACTTGTTATTCCCCCATTTACGAAAGTTGTGTCGTTCATGAAAAGCTTGATGGCAGGGCCATTTTGATCTACAACAGCGTTTTCGTTAAAACCACCGATCAGGATATTCTCATAATAACCATTTGCTTCCCGCTCATAATCAGTAGCATAATAGCTGATTCGACCACCACCATAATTATAGGCAATGTCTTTTGGTAGCATAAAGCTGAAAGTGAATGCACCATCGACCACGGCAGCTTTACCTTTGTATATCACGCTATTGCGCAGGTCGAAAGTGGTCACTTGTGAGTTTTCGTCGCCTCTGGTGGTGATAACACTGGTTTTATCATAAATTGTAGGGAAAATCACTCCGTTGAAATCAGTCATTATTCCGCCATTTTCATCTGCAATAAAACCTTTTATTTCCACCTGATCGAGTGCTTTAAGGGTATCCATTCGGCTTGTGTTTGGGTTGCCGTTAATGTGGGTGGTTTCAACGGTATAGGAAGGATAAGCCAATCGCAGTGCCGGATCGCCGAGTAAAACGAATTTACGGTCGTTGGCGCTTCCGTTGGGTTTTGATCGCCTGATGATATCTCCAAAGCGTGGGTATTCACCTCCTTCTTTCACGAACATATTATTCCGGTAGATGGCCATGTTCAAAGCCAGGTTTGCGGAAGCGTATGTGGCTCTGGCCGTGGTAAACATGCCAATGGCACCGCCTTGTGGATTCAGAAATACCATTTCACCAGCCGAGGTGCGTGTGTGGTCGTCGTAGCGGCTAAACTCACAGGTGGCTGTTATAAAAACCGGAAGCTTATCAATATTTCTCCATCCTTGTATATCAGCTATTTCGAGTATGCGTTCCTCTGTCCAGCCCACTTCGCCTCCGTGGCCGGAATAATTCATGATTAAAGTGCCTTTATCCATTCGCCTGTTGATGGCTTCATTAACGGCTGGTGCTTTTTGCCCTCCAGGCGTAGAAACCTGTTCGTAAGCATCAAGGTAAATCTTGTCGAAGTTAATTGCGCGTTGATTTGTGTTGAGGTAGTTGTAGAGATCTTCGGCATCATCGAGATGCAGGTTGCCATCGGCATCGTCGGCAACAAAAGTGATAAAATTGCGCCAGGGTTTCATATTTACTTCATCCTTTTGAAGATACGAAACAACTTTATCTACGATTTGAGTCGCCTGTTCGGGTGTGCTTACCGGAAACCTGCCAATGCCGATATCAAGCATGCTGCTATTGCCACCACCTTCGTTAAAATCCAGATAGCCGTAATAATCGTCGCTAGCAATGGAATTAACGAGATTTAATGATTCTTTGGATTCCCAGGTAGGCACGAAATCGGAGATGCGCTCGGAACGATTTTTATAATCGAAACTGGCGTCGCCAAACAGTAGCAGGTATTTCAGTTTTTGGCCGGGCGAGCTTTCGGTGTATAGCATCCGGTTAAAATCCCTGATGGCAGTGATGTCTTTGGCGCCTGAGGAAAATTCATTATAAATCTTTTGGGGAGTCGTTACATAAACATTCAGATTACTCTGAGTTCTGTGAATTTCTGCCAGTCTGTTGGCTTGTTCCAAAAAGTCGGGATGGCTGATTATGAGGTAGTCGATATTTCTAACAGCATGCAGGTTTTGATTCTCGACCACTTCAACAAATTCGGCTTTCAGAAAGGAGGAGCCGTCAAAAGCCATAAAGCTTCTGGCTACATTCGCTTCAGATTTAAAGGTGAAACGACCATTTGATAGCGATCCATTTACCTGTTTCACGTTTACGGGATCAGAAATATCCCAAACTGTTATCCCTGAACTGGCATTCGAGAGCTGGTATTCGTGAACCGTACCTGCATTATAGGTTTCTGGATTACGAAACTGGTACTGAGGGCCATTAAAACGTAAATTTCTCCAAACATTAACAGCGATATAATCAAGCCAGCCTCTGGCTGAGTTTACGCTTCTGTTAAAAGTAAGCTTCACATCGATAGAATTGCCCGAAAGATCAAATTCGAAGTCAGCCTGATTGGTCCGGGCAAAATCGTAACCCGTTGCAGATGTGTTGCTTATAGGCAAGGTTCTTTTAAGATCGTTGTTTACAAAAACACCAAAATTAGCACTTCCCTGCAGCACCCTTCCGGCCAGTTCTAGTTTAAGGTGGGCAGGTCGTGTAGTCACAACATCAGGAATATTGAAAAGGAAATTTTTAGTCAGATTCACATCAAAAAGGTCGCCATACCAGGTTCGTCCTGTATTGGTAAGGTTATATTCATCCACTTCGTGAAGGCGGTAATCAGGGAATTCAGTGATTACCTGACTGATTTGTCCTGAAGGAATATCAGCTGCCTGAATGCGTTTTCCGGTTCCTAAATCTGTGGTGATGAATAAGTAGCTGTAATTGTCGAACGGATTATTATTCCTTTCATAAATGCCATCTTCCGGATTATAGCTCCAGCTAAGCGGTCCGGAGGCAAAAAACAGAACGTAATCATTGTCATTAAAAACACCATCTTCTTCTCCTACAACAACAATGGGGTTCTCGACCAGATCATCATGTCTGAATGCCTGATTGTCTTCGGGCAAAATACCTCCGCCATTACTGTAGATTCTGAGTTTCTGGGGTCTGTTGTTGCGGTGTTTATACCAATCTCCTGCAATTCGAGACGCTTAGTTGATAAACGCCTGTTTCTGAAACCTTGATCTTGAACCAGTTACCACTTGAAAGCACAGAAGTGTTGGCGAAATTTGTTTGATCAGTGTTTCGTCCTGAGTTTGAGATCATAAACAATATTAAGAATGACCTCAGCGAAAGCAGGCGCTCTGGCTGATCATCATTTTGCGAAGTGGATTGAGTATTGTTGCAGGTAAGGTGTTTCATGAGCGATCAAGTTTTGTTTCAATATAAAAACGATTGCTTAAGCTGGAGGTTTTGATAAGCTGTTTTGGTTTCCGGAGCGGCTCGAAGATTTCATTTTCAAGACTTTAGCCTACCAGCTATCTGATTGTCAAAAACCGGAAAAGTACTCACAAAGTAGGTACATCCGAAAGCATATCATCATAAGCTGCTCCGTCAAAGTGAAGTCGTATAAACATCGTAGCCTTTAAAATGCAGGCTGTCAGGTTGATTCCAATGTATGTTAATGGGTAATTTTTCGACGATCTGGGCCTGGATTGATATGCTGCTTGCCAATAGCATCGCAACTGCGAAGCCAAGTATCATCTTATTGATTAAGCTATTTTGGAATCGGTAATTCATTCGAATATTTTTATCTGAAACGTAATGCAGGAAAAAAAAAGTTTTGTTGACAGCTTTAATAAACCTAACATGCCGGATGTTTTGTATTCATGAACGCAATGTGCCGAGATTTATTGTAAACAGACCATTTGGTATCTTTTGCTCGGTATTTCAAGAAAATCGTTGTAATTTATTGTGAAGCGAAAATTCAATCAAATTCGGTCGCTTGCAAGTAAGAGGTTTAATTTTAAATGTATTTCTGGCTGGTTTCTTGGCACTTGGTAAAGGCACAAGATGCAGCTTTCGCAGTTTTATGCCAATCCCATGTATTTGAATCCAGCCTATGCTGGAATACTGAATGCGGAAGGCTGAACATAGTTACCGCAATCAGTGGCCTTCTGTCTCTAATGCCTATGTAACTTATAGTCTGGCTTATGATCAAAGTTTGGCTGCTATCAATAGTGGTTATGGTTTGATGGTTATGAACGATCAGCAAGGCGATAGCGCATACAACAGAACAGCTTTTAATGCTTATTACTCCTATCAGCTTAGGTTAACATCCAGTACTAATTTAAGTTTTGGAGTTCGTGGAGCTTATTATCAGGAAAATCTGGCATGGGAAAAGCTTACTTTTGCAGATCAAATTAATCCTGTGAGTGGAACAATAAATAATAATAGCAATGAGACACCACCCGACAACAATCAGATTTCTACTGTAGATTTTGGTGCCGGATTGTTGTTTGGTTATGAAGATGCTTTTTTTGCTGGTGTTGCAGCTGATCATCTTACGCAGCCCCAGCTTGGTTTTTATGAAACGGAGTCCCTTCCGCTCGATTTAAAATTAACGGTTCATGCCGGTACAGTAATCAACCTGACACAGGGAGGATTTGGAAGATACAGACAGGATGACATTACTGTTGAACCTAATTTGATGTTTGTCAACCAGGGAATCTTCAGTCAGTTGAATGCAGGTGTATATGTAAATATTTATCCATTTGTTTTTGGAGGTTGGTTTAGGCATGCTTTTGAAAATATTGATGCGGCAATGCTTTTAGTTGGTATAAATTACAACAATTTTAGGATTGGTTATAGTTATGATTTCACGCTTTCAGAAATTGGTGCCAATACCGGAGGAGCCCATGAAATTTCACTTGCCTGGGATTTTTGTATTTTTAAGGCACCTAAAAAACGTTCCATCCGAACAATAAAATCACCAGGTTTTTAGTTAGTAACACGTTCATTAAAAAGAATAAATCAGTTTCACATGTTCAGAAAAGCAAAATTCAGTACTTTACTTGTCTTTGGAGCCCTTATCCTAGTAGGCTCGTCGTGTCAAAAGGAGACTTCGCAAACGACAGGTTGGAATTATAACGATCCCCAAATGGGAGGTTTTGAGGTGGCTGAGTCCAAAGAGCAAATTACCGGCCCCGGTTTGATTGCAATTGAGGGTGGTACCTTTATGATGGGAGCCACTCAGGAAGACATCCTGTATGAATGGAATAATATGCCGCGTCAGGTAACGGTTTCCAGTTTTTACATGGATCAAACCGAAGTGAGCAATTTGGATTACCTGGAATACATTTACTGGCTAAACAGGGTTTATGGTCAGGATTTTCCGCTGGTAGTGCAACGTGCAATGCCGGATACACTTGTTTGGCGTAACAGGCTTTCCTACAACGAGCCACTTGTTGAAGTATACTTCCGTCACCCCTCTTATCACGATTATCCTGTAGTTGGCGTAACCTGGCTGCAAGCCAATGACTATGCCAACTGGCGTACCGATCGCGTAAATGAAATGCTGCTGATCAAAGCCGGCATCCTGGATTTTGATCCTGATCAGAAAAATGAAAATAATTTTAATACAGAGGCCTATTTGGCCGGACAATACGAAGGTTTGGTAAAAGATGGAAAACAAGATCTTGACCCCAGTGGAACAGGCGTTCGTAATGTGCGTTTTGAAGATGGCTTATTGCTTCCAAAATACAGGCTTCCTACAGAGGCAGAATGGGAATACGCAGCCATTGGCCTGATTGGAAATACCATGCAGGAACGTGTAGTTGAAAGACGTGTTTATCCTTGGAACGGTGATGGATTAAGGACTGACGACAATAAATTTTATGGAAGCTTTGTCGCAAACTTTAAAAGAGGAAGAGGTGATTATATGGGCGTTGCCGGCAGCCTGAATGATGGTGCCGATTTGCCTGCCCCTGTTGGTTCTTACTGGCCAAACGATTATGGTTTGTACAATATGGGAGGCAATGTTTCGGAATGGGTGCTTGACGTTTATCGTCCTTTAACTTTTGAGGATGTTGCTGATTATAATCCTTTCAGAGGAAATATTTTCACCAATAAAAAACGTGATGCTGACGGTTTCCTTGCCGAAAAGGACTCATTGGGCCGCATGGTTTATGTTGAGGTAACTCCTGAGGAAGCTGCTAATCGCAAAAATTACCGTCGTGGTTATAACGTAAACTATGGCGACGGCGATTTTATGTCGTCAATTCAGGATGATTGGGGTACGCCTCCAGAGGATCAAAAGGAGATGACCAATCAAATGTATGAATATGGCGTTACTTCTTTGATATCCGACAAAGCCCGTGTTTATAAAGGTGGATCCTGGGCTGATGGTCCTTATTACCTGAGTCCCGGAACACGTCGCTTCCTGAATGAGGATGAGTCGGCAAGCTCAATCGGTTTCCGTTGTGCCATGAATAAAGTTGGCAGCTCGCTGGTTAGCAGGTAAATCCAACTAAGATCTTTGAAAAGCTCCGTCATTAGATGGGGCTTTTTTATTGAAATATTTTGAAGCTTTGAATTTGTGAACAGCAAATCGGGTAATTTTGTTTCTTTGACTTTAATCCCATAAAATGAAAACACTGGAGACGCTTTATGCGCTTTTTTTAAAGCACGGAAAAGTGAGTACGGATAGCCGTAAGCTTGAGAAAGGAACAATTTTCTTTGCGCTGAGAGGCGAAAATTTTGATGGTAATCAGTTTGTGCTTCAGGCGATTGAAAATGGTGCGATTGCGGCAGTATCTGATTCGACCGAATATGAAAATCATCCAAAGGTTTGGGTGGTCGGCGACACTTTAAAAGCTTTACAACAACTGGCAGTTATGCACCGAAAGACAATGCCTGCCAAAGTGATCGGCATAACGGGTTCTAATGGAAAAACAACAACCAAAGAACTGATTGCAGCCGTATTGTCGAAAAAATACAAGGTACTTTTTACGCAGGGTAATCTTAACAATCATATTGGCGTTCCGCTCACTTTACTAAAGCTGACACCAGATATTGAGCTTGCGGTAATTGAGATGGGAGCCAACCATCAGGGCGAAATAGCGGCTTTATCGCAACTGGCAATGCCACATTTTGGTTTGATTACCAATATTGGAAAGGCTCATTTGGAAGGTTTTGGCGGTTTCACAGGAGTGATTAATGCCAAAAGTGAACTTTATGCTTACATTGATGATAACGGTGGTCAGTTGTTTGTAAATACAAGCAATGAATTGCTGGATCGACTTTCTGCCAATATCAAACGTTTTACCTATGGTTTCGACAACAAAGCCGAGGTGTATGGCGAGCTTGTTGCCGAAGATCCTTATCTTGCCTTAGTTTGGGAATACCACGCACGACAGGCTATGATCCAAACACAGATCGTTGGGCAGTATAATTTCGAAAATATTCTGGCGGCGGTTGCCATTGGTAACTATTTTGATGTGGAAACGGACGATATCGTAGAGGCGCTCGAAAAATATATTCCTTCCAATCATCGTTCTCAAATCATTGAAACAGAGAAAAATCAGCTGCTGATGGATGCTTACAATGCCAATCCAACGAGCATGGAAGCAGCATTGATCAATTTTTCTAAACGTTGTGGCCAGCGTGCGATGCTCATTTTGGGTGATATGCTCGAGCTTGGAAAAGACAGCGAAGCCGAACATGCCAATATCCTGAAGCTGGTGATTGACCTGGGATTTAGAAATGTGATACTTGTGGGGCCTGAGTTTGGGAAGGTGTATTCAGGCGACGACTGGATTCAGGTAAACAAGGTAGAGGAGCTTATCAGCAGATTCGAAGAAGAGGCACCAAAGGGATATGATATAATGATAAAAGCCTCCCGTGGAATACGTTTGGAGAAACTTTTGCCCCTGCTGTAATGCAACAAAAAAAATATTTGGTCATCGGTTTAATGTCGGGTTCATCATTGGATGGAATTGATTTGGTTGCGGCTGAGTTTTTCAAGGAAAATGATTCGTGGAAATATGCGATAAAGGAAAGTCGTTTTGTGCCTTATCCCGAATCATGGAAAATAAAGCTATCCGAAGCCTACCACGCTTCTGCTGCGGAAATCGAAAAGCTTGATTATACCTTTGGCAGTTTTTTGGGTAAAGCGGTCAGGCATTTTGTACAGGATAATAATCTCGAACCAGATTTTGTGTCCTCGCACGGGCATACCATTTTTCACCGGCCTGAAGAGGCTTTTACCCTGCAGATAGGAAATGGTCAGGCTTTGGCGGATGCCTGTTGCTTGCCTGTTATCAATGATTTCAGATCAGAAGATGTTGCTAAAGGCGGACAGGGTGCTCCTCTGGTTCCAATTGGCGATAAGCTTTTGTTTTCCGATTTCGATTGTTGTCTCAATATTGGAGGAATCGCCAATTTGTCCGTCGAACGGGATGGAAAGCGATTGGCTTATGATATTTGTATTGCTAATCAGGCTTTAAATTATATTGCTGGTTTTAAAGGTCTTGAAATGGATTTTAATGGTGCTCTGGCAAAGAACGGCAAATTAATTCCTTCACTTTTTGGAGCCTTGGAAAACAATGTCTTTTTTCAAAAAATGCCGCCTAAATCTCTGGGAAGAGAGTTTTTTGAAACGGATCAAAAACCATTGATTGATGATTTTCAGGATCAGTCAGAAAATCTTGCGCATACTTTTGTTCAGCATCTTGCACTGCGAATCGGAAAGGAGTTTAACAAGTGGAATGTTCAAAAGGTTTTGGTAAGTGGAGGAGGAGCGCTGAATGATTATTTGATTCAAGAATTGAAGAGACAGACAAAGGCGGAAATTATTGTTGCAGATGAAGTACTCATCAACTTCAAGGAGGCCTTGATATTTGCCTTTTTGGGTGTTTTAAAAATTCGTAATGAAGTGAATGTGCTGGCATCCGTTACTGGAGCTTCTGCCGACAGCAGTACCGGAAAGATTTGGTATCCCGCTTTGACCTGAAAATATACTAAAGCCGGCGAAAACCAGTTATGTTAACAAGAAAAAGTTGATAATTGACGGGAGATGTTCCCGCTTCGAAGGAAAAATCAAAATACTTTTACAATAAAATTAAACTTATGCTCACAGCTTTTTTATTGCAGGTACAATCAGCTGCCAACGACTTGGGTGGGGCTGCGCTCGAAGCGCAGGAAGGCGAACTTCGACTTTCTATCCTCGATCTTGCCATGAAGGGTGGCTGGATTATGGCCGTTTTAGGTGTGTTTTCTATCATTGCAGTGTATATTTTTATCGAACGTTATCTGGTTATTACCAGGGCTTCCGGAAAGGATAAGCACTTTATGAATAATATCAGGGAGTTTATTCATGCCGGAAAATTGGATGCTGCCGTTGCGCTTTGCAAGAATAACCAAACTCCAATTGCGCGAATGATCGAAAAGGGACTTTCACGTATTGGCAAGCCTTTGAATGATATCAACGCAGCTATCGAAAATGTCGGAAAACTGGAAGTGAGTAAGCTTGAGAAAGGTGTGGCGGGTTTGGCTACCATTGCCGGAGCAGCGCCTATGCTTGGTTTTTTGGGTACGGTAATTGGCATGGTTAGAGCCTTTTATGATATGTCGATGGCTGGAAATAATATTGATATTGCTCTGCTTTCTTCTGGTATTTACCAGGCAATGATTACTACCATTGGTGGTTTGATCGTTGGAATTTTGGCCTATATATTTTATAATGTATTGGTATCCAGGATAGAAAAGGTAGTTTACCTGCTCGAAGCACGCGCGACGGAATTTATGGATGTATTGCACGAACCAGCACGCTAAAAGATTTAGATTATGGCTATTCAAACCAGAAATAAACGCAATGTAAATTTCAGTACGGCATCTATGTCGGATCTGGTGTTTTTATTGCTGATTTTCTTCATGCTTACTTCAACACTCGTTGCTCCAAATGCCATCAAGTTGTTGCTGCCCTCGAGCAAAAGCAAAACGATGGCCAAACAGACGATAACGGTTTATATCGATCAGAATAATCAGTATTTTGTTGGTGAAAGTCGCGTAAATGTCGACGAGCTCGAGCGCAGGCTTGCATCTGGAATTACAGGGCAACAGGAAGCTACTGTAGTGCTGCGATCCGATAAAACTGTTGCAGTGCAATATGTTGTGAATGTGATTGATGCAGTGAACGAAATCAACCAGAAAACCGGACAGAAACATAAAGTAATACTGGCAACTTCCGCTAAACAATGAAAATATTTAAAGACAGGGATCGCAGAAGGGCATTGATTGGAACGATAATTTTCCATTCAGTGCTTTTGCTTGCCTTGCTTTTTATGGCATTAACCACACCTTTGCCGCTTCCCGGCGAGGAAGGTGTTGAGGTAGATTTAGGTTATTCCGATCAGGGAATGGGATTGATTCAACCAGATGAGCCCGTGCAGGAAGTTGCTCAGGTAACGCCTCCTCCGGTTCAGGAAACTGTTGAGGAAGTTATTGAAGAAGAAATTGTTACAGCAGAGAATGAAGAGGTTCCTCAGATAGAGGAGGTTGTGCAGGAAGAACCGGAAGAACCTGTGAAACAGGAAAAAATTGTTGAACCTGAACCAGAACAAGAACCCGAAGTTCAGCCGCAGGAAGAG
>JAGYNM010000140.1 GCA_018399335.1 Bacteroidales bacterium
TGATTAAGGTTTACCAAATACGACTGATGTGCCCTGAAAAAACCGTGGTGAGCCAACAAGCTTTCGTATTCTTTTAGGCTTTTCGAAACCAAAATTTTCGGATCGCTTTCAAAGTAAAAGGTGGTATAGCTGTTATCGCTTTTGCAGAAATAGATTTTATCAATCTCAACGATATGCATTGATTCGGAAGTTTTAAGCACTAGCTTTTTATGGTGCATTTGTTGGTTTATCACCTGCATAAGCACATCCATTTGCGGATTTATATTCTCGCTGTTTTCAATAAGCGCAACCGCACGGCCAATGGCATGCTTAAAGTCGTTTTGGTTAACAGGCTTCAGTAAATAATCAAGGGCGCTGTACTTAAAAGCCTGTATGGCAAAAGCATCAAATCCGGTAATAAAAACCACCTTAAAACCATAAGGCTGAAGTTTTTGCAGAAGTTCAAAGCCTGATCCATCTGCGAGTTCAATATCAAGCAACACCAGGTCAGGTGTTTGCGTTTTTATAAGCGTTAAAGCACTTTCAACTGATTCGGCCTTGCCCACTATATTGATTTCGGGGAAATAATCCGTAAGCAAACGGCAGTTAACGGCCTGCATACCAGGCTCGTCATCTATTACAACTGCTTTAATTATCATTGAGCACAGGGATATGAATTACTATTTTCATGCCCGACAAATTCGGATCATGATCTTTCAAATTACTCATTTCAAACTTGAATTCCTTCTTATATTTCTGTTGAATAAGTCTTCGCCTTTTGTTAAAAATATCCATTGCCCTGGAAACATGCGTTTTGGATTTGGCAGTTTTTTGCCCCAATCCTACCCCATTATCCACTATTAAAAATTCGATCACATCTCCCTGATCTGCAATGGCTACCTTCAATAAGCCAGGATAATCAATACCGACAAACCCATGCTTTATCGCGTTTTCGATAAATGGCTGAACCAACATGGGCGGAATTTGAATGATGTCGGCTTCCAAATTTTCGTCAATAACTAAATCAAAATCGAAACTATTTCCTTTGCGCATCTTTTCCAATTCGATATAGTTTTTCAACATTTCTATTTCATCTGCCAGAGAAATAGAATCCCCATCCGAATGATTCAACGTGGCTCTTGTAAGTGAAGCAAATTGGGAAAGATAACTTACCGCTGCATTTTTTTCGTTGTTCATCACAAAATTTTGAATGGAACCCAACACATTAAAAATAAAATGAGGATTCATCTGGGCTCGCAGCACTTGCTGCTTCAGATTGTTTTCCTTGAGTTCGGCCTGCTTTTTACGGTTCATCAAAATATAAATGATGAGCAAAATAATCACAAGCAAAACTGCTAAAAGCACTAACCCAATTTTAATTCTCTGATTTTTAAGTTGGTTTTCGACTGTTAGCAACGCGATACGCTGTTCTTTCTTTTCTGTTTCGTAAGCCAGTTCCATTTCCAAAATTTGCGATCGCACTTCTTTGTTTCGCAGTGAATCGGAAAGCAATTCAAAGGCCTCATGCCAATACAGGGCCTTTTCAAAATCCTTTTGTGCTTTGGCAATTTTATACAATAGTTTCTGCGTATGCATTCTTTCTTCAGGATAATAGGCTATTTCAGGAATCTTAAGATTTTGCTCTGCGAACACAAGTGCCTCATCTGCTGATCCTTTCAATAAATAAAGATCGGCCAGCATATTATTGGTAACAATATTTTTGTAAGGCGAGTCGATTCTGTACTGTATTGCTTCCTGAGCCGTTTTTAATGCTCTATCCACCTCGCCTTGCAGTTTGTAAATTTGAGCCATATTAATGAGTGCCGTTCCAACAGCGTTGGGATATTCATTCTCCTTCCCAATGACAGTAAGGGTATCGTAGTATTGTAAGGCTAATTGATACTGCTGCTTCTTTTCGGCTAATCCCCCCAGATCGTTGTAAATAGCTGCCAAAGCTTTAACATCAGCACAATCCACACATTCCCTTAACTGATAAGCTTTTAGCACATAGCGTTCCCAATTATCGAACTCTCCAGACTGTTTATAAATCTCGCCCACTTTTTGATAAAAGAAAGCCAGGTTTGATGAATCACCTGCCTGTTCTTTGATCCGGATAGCACTGAGGGCATAGTCAACAGCTTGAACAAATTGAGCATTTGTAGCAAAATCATCACTCATATTCATCAGGATGACTGCCATTTTAAGGCTATCCCCCTCCTTTTGCACAGCCGACAAGGCAATATGATAATATTTATAGGCAGAATCCACTTTACCCAACATACTGTAATTAGCTGCCATATAATTAGATACAGCAGCAATAGCATTGTTTTTTTCGGACAACTGCGCCCAGAACAAAGCTTTTTGCATCGCAAGGTTACTTTTTTCGAGCAGTTCATTCTGATCGTAATAGCGTCCCAATTTATACCAGGCACGGGAAATCGCCAGCGTATCCTGAAGTGTTTCTGCTTCGCTGGCAGCATTCAGATAACTTTGCTCAGTATCCTGACCTACAAGGGGATAACAATACAAAAACAGAATGAAAAAGAGGCTGGTTATAACTCGTTTCATTTCATAAAATTCTCGAGCTAAATTAAGGAAAATTTAGTTCTAAATTCCCTTATTCTTCCTTAATTAGCAGACAAAACAAGGCATTTCGACCAAATTTAGTCCAAAAAAAAAGCGCAACAAATTGTCGCGCTTGTTTTTTTGATTTCCGTTAGCAATTAAGCCACCTCAATCTGCCTGTTTACGGCAACTTTAGCATCTTCACGCTTTGGAAGACTTACTGAAAGGATACCGTCTTTGTAGTCGGCTTTGATTTTGTCGAGATCAATTGTTTTCGGCAGTGTGAAACTGCGGCAGAAACTGCTGTAGCTAAACTCTCTGCGACTGTATTTGGCATTGCTTTCTTCGTCATCGTTTTGCTTTTCGGAAGAAAGCGTTAACACATTGTTATCCAGATTGATCTTAAAATCGCTTTTCTGCATACCTGGTGCAGCGAGTTCCAGGCTGAAACCTGCCTCATTTTCCAGAATATTTACAGCAGGAACCATTGGCTGCTGTGCACGCTGACGGCTAACAAAATTGCGATCGAAGTCTTCCATTAACTCGCTGAGCATGCTCACCGGATGTTGATTAAATCTGATTAAGTTCATAGTTTATCCTCCTTTTAGTTAAATTAAATTTCAAAAATTGATTACACCCTCCCCTGGTCAAAACTTATACCATGTCTAAAAACTGCTCATAATAATCCACAAACAAGCCATTATGACATTCTAAAATATATTAGCATGTCACTTTGACACTTTTTATCTTAATATTGTTTAACAATATAGCTATCAAAGTTATTTTGAAAGCTCCCGCCAACAGCGAGGAATTCGTAATTTTGCAAAAAAAGCATGTTTCATGTCCGACATCCGTAAAAGTTTACGTCCGGGTCGTATTATCTATCCTATTCTCATTGGTTTAGGCGTAGCATCATGGATGTTGTACAACAATTTTGATCCGGAAGCCTTTTCGTTTTTCAACTGGACTTCTGCTTCATTTTTTTGGATGGCCATTGCCTTATTGATGATGGGCGTTCGGGATCTGGCCTATATGTTTCGCATTATAGTGTTGACTGATGGCGAGTTAAGCTGGAAACAAGCCTTTGAAGTAATTATGTTATGGGAGTTCAGCTCAGCTATTTCACCTTCGGTTGTAGGAGGAACGGGGCCGGCAATTTTTGTGCTTTACAAAGAAGGTATCAACTCCGGAAAAAGCACCGCTGTAATTTTAACAGCTATCTTTTTGGATGAAGTGTTTTTCATTTTAATGGTCCCTGTGATGTATTTACTTTTTGGGAATCAGATTTTTCCTCCCGAAGGCGTTGATTTTGC
>JAGYNM010000141.1 GCA_018399335.1 Bacteroidales bacterium
TTAAATTTAAATAAGTCATGCAAAAGATTAAATTATATACCCGATTCGAGCGTTTCTGGCACTGGACACAAATGGCGCTGGTAATGCTGTTGATCCTGACAGGATTTGAGATTCACGGCAATTTTGAACTATTCGGTTTTGAAAATTCTGTAAGACTGCACAATTCTTCAGCCTGGACATTTATGGGTCTGGCAGTGGTTTCGATACTTTTTATGCTTTTCTCGCATCAATATGTGAATTTTATTCCAACCACCAAAAAACTCAAAGAACAGATTCAATATTATACACTCGGAATTTTCAGAAAAGATCCTCATCCAACAACAAAATCACTCTACAACAAACTTAATCCCTTGCAGCGTATCATTTACGCAGGATTACTGATTTTGATTTTCCCTGTGCAAATCATTACCGGTTTAGTATATATGTATTACCACTATCCTCAGAATCCTATTGATGCCGCCGGCCTCAAAACAGCAGCCGTTACGCATACCATTGGAGCATTTATGGTGGTCGCTTTTATTCTGGTGCATATGTATATGACCACAACCGGACACAGTGTTTCTTCCAACATTAAAGCTATGATCACAGGCTTCGAAAACGAAGAAGAAGAACACAAAACCGAAACTAAACCAAATGCATAACCTCATAAAACCATTAATAATGAAAAAATTAATCCTTCTTCTTGCAGTGCTTTTCAGTTTGAATGCCTGCGATAAAAAACAAGATTACAGCTCACCTGAAGCTATCGTAGAGACTGCAAAACAATCTGTTACGCTTATTACTGCCGATGATTTATATGAACTGATGAATGGTGAAGAGATTTACACCCTTATTGACGTAAGGCAGGAAATCGAAAACTACTACGGTTATATTCCCGGATCAGTAAATATCCCACGTGGAAGCCTTGAATTCCAGATTGGCAAGCAGGAATATTGGGATAATGCCGGCCTGTATATGCCTGAAAAGGAAGAGATAATCGTTTTGTATTGCAAAAAAGGCGATCGTGGTATCCTGGCAGCAGAAACCCTCTCAAAAATGGGCTACACCAATGTGAAAGCGCTGGATGGCGGCTGGAAAGAATGGGAAGTAAGCTATCCTGATCTTTATGAAAAAAACCTTGAAAAATTGGGAGGACATTCCTCAGAACCCGCTTCCAGCGGCGGATGTTAACCCACGAATTATAATCAAAATCAAATATCAATTTACCTAAAAACTATTTACAATGAAAAAATTCATGATTTACGCAATTGCGTTGTTTTTAATTCCTTCCTTGCTTTTTACCGGATGTAAAAAAGATGATGAAGAAACCTTTGATGCACAAAAAGAACTGACTTCTTATTTGGTTGCCCAGGACATGGACCTCAATAAAATTCTTGACGCTTTTGTAATGAAAGCTCCTGATGGTGGCGTTATCTCAGGGATGTATATTATGGATATCCGTTCAGCCGATGAATTTGCTGCCGGACATATCGAAGGAGCACATCATGTAACTTTAGCTAACATTTTGACCGAAGCTGAAAATGCTGGTAGTCAGCCGATTCTTGTTGTTTGCAAAACAGGACAAACTGCCACTTATGCTTCTACACTGCTTCGCTTATCAGGCTTCAATTCAAAGGCTTTGAAATGGGGAATGAGCAGCTGGAACACTTCACTCGATGCTTGGACACCCAATGTTGGAAATGTTGCAGAAGGCCATTCCAACTGGACAAATGATGCAGCGCCTACCAATCTTACTTTTACAAGTCCTAAATTTACTTCGACAGCTACCAATGGAGCTGATATTTTGAAAGAACGCGTAGCCGCTGTTTTAGCAGGAGGTTTTGCTACAGCTACTGCTACTGACGTGATCGAAAATCCTGCAAATTATTTTATCAATAATTACTTTAGCGAAGCTGATTACCTCGGATTTGGACATATTGCAGGTGCTTACCGCATTAATCCTTTGTTGGTTTCAGAAGGACAGGTTAATTTCCTTGATCCTTCCAAACCAGTGATTACTTATTGCTACACAGGACAAACTTCTGGTGCAATCACAGCCTACCTGCGTGTTTTGGGTTATGATGCCAAAAGTTTGATGTTTGGAATGAATAAACTGTCACATGACAACAGCTCATGGACTTCAAACCGTTGGGATGCCGGTGCTGAATCGCACAATTATCCACTCGTTACAGGTAACTAACCATTAAAAACAATATTATTATGAAACGTATAATTCTTGCTTTAAGCATAATCATAGCACTAGCCGGCACAAAGGTGACGGCTCAGGGCTGCGGTGGCGATGCTCCTGATGAAGGCATGAAAATTTTCGGATTCCTTCAGTCGCAGTATGAGTATCATATGACTGATCCTACAACTAATAGCTTCACTTTTGAACGCGCACGTATTGGCGCCATGGGAAAAATTCCCTATGATTTCTCTTACTATGTGGTGCTTGAAATGAGCCCGTTTATTTCAGCGAATCCTTACCTACTCGATGCATTTATCACCTATGATCGTTTTGAATGGGCTCGCTTATCGGTCGGTTCATTTAAAACTCCTTTCGGACTTGAAGTAAATACTGCTTGTAATAACCTTACAACGGTTTATCGTTCAACGGCTACACTGCAAATGGTTGCTCCTTTCCGCGACATGGGTATGGTGCTGATGGGTGGTAATGACAATACTGCTATTACTTATCAGCTTGGCCTGATGAACGGAAGCGGCTTGCTTCGTGCCGATAACAATACCAAAAAAGATATCGTTGGTCGCTTAACTTATAAACCCTTCGAATTTATCCGTATTGGTGCCAGTTTCCGTTATGGTTATCCTTCGCTGAACAATACAACAGACAATCGCACTTCTTTTGGTGCTGAGTTAACAGCAAAATATGAAGGCTTTAAGCTGGAAGCTGAATTTATTAATGATGAAGGAAATTACAATCGTGATCTTGGTGGCGGATGCTCCGGAAACCTTATTGAATTGGGCAACAAACGCAGCGGTGGTTATGCTACGCTTAGCTACCTGACTAAATGGAATGTGGAACCTGTTTTCCGTTTCGATTTCTTTGATTCAGGCAACACACAAGCTTATAAAGAAAGTAATATGACCTTCGGGATCAATTATTTCCTCAACGACTGGACGCGTTTACAGGCCAACTACATCTATCGCTCGGAAGACGGAAATGTGCCACTCGAAACTAAAAATGATGAGTTTGTAATACAGCTGCAAGTTAAATTCTAAATCCTATAAAAATGAAAAAATTAAGTTTGATAATTTCACTTTTTGTCGCTTTTATACTTTCCGCTTCGGCTCAGCAGCTTATCTCGGTAGCTGATCTGGCAAAAAACCTGAAAAACAGCGATTATGTTGTAGTTTCGGCCGAACTTGAACCGAATTACAGCAAAGTACACATTACCAATGCTGTAAATGTTCCTTACAAAGCTTTTTTCAAAGCCGGTGATATTGAAGGTTTATTAGTTTCTGATGATGAAATCAAGAAAATTCTTGGTGATGCAGGTGTTTCAGAAAGCAAAACGATCGTTGTTTACGACGAAGGCTCAATGAAATATGGCAGTCGCGTAGCCTGGATTTTGAAATATATGGGCGCGCCAAAAGTTTATGTGCTTGATGGCGGAATGAACGCCTGGAAAGCTGGTCGCAAACCGGTTACAAAAAATCCTACGCTCGTTAAAACGACTACCTTCAATGGCACACCCAACAAGGCAATGATTGCCAGCTTGGACGATGTGAAAGCAGCGCTTAATGATGCTGGTTCAGTAGTGGTTGACGTTCGCGAAACAGGAGAATACAAAGGTCTGGAAAACAAGAGTACAGGTCATATCAAAGGTGCTGTAAACGTTGATCATACTACTAT
>JAGYNM010000142.1 GCA_018399335.1 Bacteroidales bacterium
ATGCTTGGCTATGCCTTGTTTCATGATACCAATAAAGAGCTTTGGAAAATTGGCGGTATGTTGGTTGGTGTTTATACAGGAGGCACACCAAACCTGGCTTCCCTAAAACTTATGCTTGGGGTGGATGAGAACACCTATTTGCTTACCCATACTTACGATATGATCCTTTCGGGATTTTATTTGCTTTTTTTGTTGCTGCTGGGTCAAAAGCTTTTTGGTTTTATCCTGCCAGCTTTTTCAGGCAAGAGAGAAGAATCTGCAACACAAGTTCATTATGATCTGGTGAATCAAACAAACAGGAAGTCAATAAAAAGTAGTGTTTTGCTTATCGTTTCTTCTGTCTTGATAGTAGCCATATCGGCCGGAGCAGGAAGTTTGGTGCCTGAGAGTTTGATGATGGCTACCACTATGTTGTTGATTACCAGTTTGGGCATGCTTGGATCAGCGATTCCTAGACTTAGAAATTCACCACACGGTTTTGATCTTGGGATGTATTTCATTCTTGTTTTCAGCGTTGCAGTCAGCTCGATGGTTAATATTGGCGAAATGCTACATGCTTCTCCACAGCTCATTTATTATATCACGCTGGTTGTTTTTGGTTCATTAATCCTGCATGTGGGGCTGGCATACTTTTTTAAGCTGGATGCAGAAACAGTAATGGTTTCTTCAACAGCACTGATTTGCAGCCCGCCCTTTGTGCCTGTGATTGCTGGAGCGCTTAACAACAGGGCTTTGGTGCTGCCCGGATTAAGCATTGGGATTATTGGTTATGCCGTTGGAAACTACCTGGGATTTCTAGTAGCAAGCTTTCTGCATTGGCTTGGATAAAACTGTTCGATTTCGAATACTTCTGAGCGGTCACGCACACTTTTCATTTAAAATATTACTTGACAAACAAGTTCCGAGATGGTTTTAAGTAATTAAAAACTAAATGATTAAAATTATTTGGCATTATTTATGATTAATTGTTGTTTGAATTTGTGATAATACCAAATATCCAACAACAACATGATTCAATTCAAAGGCATACACAAAAGCTATCAAACAGGCAGCAACAGCCTTCATGTATTAAAGGGCATCGACCTGGAAGTTACTGCTGGAGAAATGGTTGCTGTGATGGGATCTTCCGGTTCAGGAAAATCAACTTTGCTTAATATTATCGGACTGCTTGATGTGCATGATAGTGGTGAATATTTTTTGGATGGCAATTTGATTAAGGGACTGAATGAAACCAAAGCAGCACAATTACGCAATCAGTTTTTGGGATTTGTTTTTCAATCCTTTAATTTGATAAGCTTCAAAAATGCAGTCGAAAATGTCGCGCTTCCGTTATATTATCAGGGTGTTTCAAGACGTAAGCGGAATAAAATCGCTATGGAATATCTCGAAAAAGTTGGGTTGCTGCCCTGGGCCGATCATTTGCCTAACGAGCTTTCGGGCGGTCAAAAGCAACGACTTGCCATTGCCCGTGCCCTGATAAGTCAGCCTAAAGTTATTCTGGCCGATGAGCCTACGGGCGCACTTGACAGCGTTACTTCGCAGGAAGTAATGGAGCTGTTTCAGGAGATTAATCAAACTGGTATCACAATTATTATTGTGACCCACGAAAACGATATCGCTCATCAAACCCAAAGAATTATCAGGCTACATGATGGACGAATTGATAAAGATTTCAAGAACGGACATTCCCGGAAACAATACGCAACTGTTGAAACTGCTTAACATCTCAGCTTTATGTTTGATATAGATAAATGGCAGGAAATATTTAACACAATAGAAAAGAACAAGTTACGTACTTTTCTTACCGGATTTTCTGTAGCATGGGGCATTTTCATGCTGATCATTTTGCAAGGTTCAGGTATTGGGTTGCAAAAAGGAGTTGAAAATGAATTTAGATCATCAGCCACTAATGCTATCTGGATTTGGAATGGTCAAACCAGCAAACCCTACAAAGGAACCAAACCGGGCCGCCAAATTTCAATGACCAACGACGACTATAGCTTTTTAAATACCCATGTTAATGGCCTTGATAACATCAGTGGCCGCTATAACATCTGGGGGAGCAATACCCTAACCTTTAAAAATCAATCCGGTTCGTTTAATATTCGGGGTGTGCATCCCGACTATCAGGAGGTTGAAAAACTCACCTTGATGAAGGGTCGTTTTTTAAACGCTAACGATCAAAACCAAACGCGTAAAAGTGTTTTAATCAGTAAATTAGTCGAAGAGGCATTGTTCAAGCATGAAGATCCTATTGGAAAATATGTTGGCATCAATGGTATTCCGTTTAAAGTTGTCGGGGTTTTTGATGATGATGATGGGCGCGACGACAATATGCAGTTGGTTTATGTTTCAATAGCAACTGCACAAGCTGTTTTTGGCGGCCAGCGTAACATACATGGAATGGTTGTAACGGTTGGGGATGCTAATGAAGCAGAAGCCATTGCCATTGAGGATGAACTCAAGGCCAAAATGGCTGCACGACACAAATATGACCCAACAGACGAGCGGGCTATGTTTTTTTGGAACAGCGTTGAAGAGTTTGCCCGTTTTCAGAAGCTCTTCGCCAGTATCCGGATGTTTATCTGGGTGATCGGAATTGGGACAATTATTGCTGGTGTGGTCGGTGTAAGCAACATCATGATGATTGTTGTGAAGGATCGTACCAAAGAAATTGGGGTGCGCAAGGCTTTGGGAGCTACTCCACGCAGCATTATCAGTTTGATATTACAGGAAGCCGTACTCATTACTGCTTTTGCCGGATATATTGGCTTGGTATTAGGAGTGGGTTTATTGGAATTGATATCTGACCAAATCCAAACACCTTTTTTCAGAGAACCTGAAGTTGATATTACCATAGCCATTGGAGCTACCATTTTATTAATAATTGCCGGAGCACTTGCCGGGTTTTTCCCAGCCAGAAGAGCTGCCTCCATCAAACCCATTGAGGCTTTAAGAGATGAGTAAAAACAAATTAACAAATAAATAAAAGTTATGTTTGATCGCGACAGGTGGCACGAAATCTGGAGTAGCCTTGCGAAAAACAAGGTTAGGACCTTTTTAACAGCTTTTGGTGTGTTTTGGGGCATCTTTATGCTCATGATCATGCTGGGCTCTGGAAATGGTTTACAAAATGGAGTAACACATGGCATGGGCGATATTGCTTCAAACAGTGTGTTTATGTGGACCAGACCTACTACCGAACCCTACAAAGGTTTTTCGCGCAACAGAAGGTTTTATTACCAAAACGAAGACATACAGGCACTCAAAGATAATATCCCCGAACTGGAATTGGTTTCGCCCCGCCTGGAAGGTGGAGGACGAAGAGCTGGCGATAATGTAATTTACAAGCAAAATGCAGGTGCCTTTAGTATCTATGGTGATTATCCGGAATGGAACCTGATTGATCCGGCAGAAATGATTAAAGGCCGGTTTTTAAATGCCATTGACATTGAAGAACAACGTAAAGTGGCTGTAATAGGTAACAGGGTTTACGACGTTCTCTTTGAAAAAGAAGAAAACCCTATAGGAAAATATATTAAAATTAATGGTGTCTATTTTCAAGTAGTAGGTGTTTTCAAGCCAAAAAACATGAATATGAATTTTGGTGGTGATAAAGAACAGAGTATCCATCTGCCGTTTACCACTTTACAAAAAGTTTACAACTACGGAAATCTTGTTGGATGGTTTGCACTCACTTCAAAACCCGAGGTGGATGTGAGTATCGTTGAAGAACAGGCAGCCAGTTTACTTAAAGAACGGCATAAGGTGGCTCCTCATGATAACCGTGCCATTGGATCGTTTAACCTTCAAAAAGAGTTTAAACAGAT
>JAGYNM010000143.1 GCA_018399335.1 Bacteroidales bacterium
AAGGCTTATCGTGAAATATCAGTGCTTTTCCTTCGGGGCAGGCCACTTTCTTATTGATCAGGATAGTAGTAGCACGCGAATTGAGTGCTTTGTCGTAATATTTGGGGTGATCCACAAAAGTGATATCGCCCGGCTCTACCATATGAATTTCATTAAGTCCGCTGATTACAAAATCCGGATCGCCTTCAAAATCAGCTTGCAACATAGCAGCAAGCTGTTTGAGTGAGAGAGGTGGGTTAAATTTCATAGGGTCAATTATTCTTTCACACGCTCTGAATAACTGCCATCGCGGGTATCCACTTTGATTTTATCGCCGATATTGATAAAAAGTGGTACTTTAATCACTGCCCCTGTTTCGAGTGTGGCGTCTTTCATGGCATTGGTGGCGGTGTTGCCCTTTTCGCCCGGCTCGGTATAAGTCACTTCAAGTACCACAGCTGTAGGCAATTCACAGGTAAGCACTGAATCTGATTCTGTGTGATACATCACTTCTACGGCATCACCTTCTTTCAGAAAATCGGGAGCATTAATCAATTCCTTAGCAATAGGAATCTGCTCAAAAGTTTCATTGTTCATGAAATGATAATCCTGACCGTCATTGTATAAATACTGCATGGGCCTGCGTTCCACACGCTGTATGTTAATCTTGATTCCCGCAGGAAAAGTGTTGGGCAAAACCTTACCTGTTTTAAGATTTCTCAATTTCGTACGCACAAAAGCTGCACCTTTTCCGGGTTTCACATGTTGAAATTCAACAATGGAATACAAATCGTTATTAAATTCAATTATCAGACCGTTTCTAAAATCAGAAGTCGAAGCCATAAAGTACTGTTTAAGTGATTAAGTCTGCAAATTTAGGAATTCGACCTGAATTCATCACCGAAATAGTTAAAAAATCGTATCAATCAGCAAGCTAAAGTAACAAGTTACAGTAATGGCCATACTTTGATCAGCGGATATATAAATCCTGCTAGAAGCATCAAAACCAGAAATGGGCGGTTGATATTCTGAAACTTGAAATTATGCTTTTGTATGGCCTCTTTGGTATGATTGGCCGCCGACAGGACAAAAAACATTAAAAACATTATAAAAACTGTCAATTCAGCATGAATTCCCCAATTCAAAAACCAAACAATCAAGGCAGTGACAGTCATGGCAATTAAGGCAAAAGCAGATTGTTTCTGGTAATTACTGCCAGTTTCATAACCTTTTGCTTCAGCTGCCTGCTTTCCTAAAAATATGCCTTCTAAACCACTGGTACCGGCAACAAATAAAACAACAAGCGGAATCATGAGGTGAAGCTGAGCCATCGGATCATATGTTTCACGAGCAAAGCCCGCCTGATAGCCGAGATAGTAAGCCAAACCTACTCCGAAGATGCGCATGAATTCGATTACTTTTATAAGCATAACAGATAGTTTTAAGTTGATTTATATGATCAGATCATCTATGAGCGATAATCCATGAATTTCAAGTTGTAAATCCAGGTCTTTTTGCGCTTGATAATCAGCTAAAGTTATTGATAGTCCCCGACCAGCAAGTGTATTTTTGTTGAATGATAATTGCTTCAAGTCCTTGCTTTCAGCAGCAGACTGTGCTTTTGTTTTCAGGTTCATTAACTTCTCAAGAAACGGCAGTTGAGCTTTTAATCGTTGTCTGGCCATCAACATTGCTATTGCCTGCTGCTCATTTAAAGCTAGCTTCCAATTGGGATTAACAATGGTTTCCAATTTTCCGGGCAAAAGCCGAAAAAGTTCCAAAAACATTTTGCCATAAGCCTTCTGATCCATCGAGACCGACAAGGCAGCAGTTGTGAAAGGCTGGCTGTAAAAGGGCGTTGTTGACCAACAAAAGGCTCTGTTGCGATCTTCACCCTCAAAAAGCCACTTACGAGCCCGCTCGCGCAATAAAAAATCCGTGTATGCCAATTCAGGGCTGCTGCCGTAACTTTCGAGTTGTTTGATCAGATAGTTTTTTAGCGCATTGGTCTCAAGACCAGCCCATTTAGCAGCCTGCGACAAGCTTATACGATCATATTTCCGCAAAAGAAAGTTCAGCAAGGCGGGATATGATTTTATCTTGATGGAAGGTCTGAGATCGGCCAGCACCTTGTCCCCCCCATCACCTGTGAACATGCTGTATTGATGGATTTTAAAATATTCCAGAAATGGAAGGATAAATGCCATACCAGCATAATTAATCCCCTGTTTAATTTCCATTAACTGTGATAGTTGTTCATCAGCAGGACTTTGCAATGCAATAAACCGATGATTTTGATGCCATTGCAATTGCCTTACAATTTCATTTACAGCCTTTAGGTCAGCATCTGCTGTGCCAGCAGCATCCTGATAGGTAAAAGCAGGAATACTAAGGTCCATTTGCTTGAAAATTCCGGCCATCAAGCGCGAATCCAGACCACCGCTCAACGACAAAGCAGGATTTTTAACTTTTTCCAGGCGGTGCTGTGTTGCCTCCGTCAAATCATTTAGTACGATTTTTGGATCGTAATGTTTTATATCTGCTGTACGAAAACCTTCAAATTGGTTATCTGAAATTTCAATGGAGTTTTTGATGAAATCTGCCTTCAGAAGCGAGCCTGGTGCCAAATAGCTGATGTTTTGCCAAAGCGATTTCTCCCCTAGGGCAAAGCCAAAAAGCAGTGTAGCTGCGAGCGCATAAGGATCAAAATTTGTTATGCCTGCAAGATAACGAAGTTGTCGGATATCCCTCCCGATAACAAATTTTTTCTTGTCCTGAAAGAGATAAACCGGCAAACGTCCAAGCCAGTCATTCCAGACAAAAAGCTGCTGATTTGTTTGGTGGTAGATCAACAGCACAAATTCTCCATCGCGCTGTAGCAACCAGGACTGCAATTGCTTAGCGGTGATTTGTCCGGCACAAAACTCCTGAATTTGTTGTTTAATAACTGTTTCAGGCTGGTCATAAATCATACCTTCCAGAAGCACCTTACAATCGGATGTCTCCCAATATTGGATTGGATAATCCGAATAAAAATCAGCAAAAAGCCGGCATTGTTTTTCATCAAAAAATACACGGCGTTCATAATCAAAAAGACTATCAGGTAAAACTTTAACTGAGTTTTGATCAGGCTTATAGCTTTGTTGAAATGTAAATCCCGGCATGGCATTTTAAAATTGAAGCCAAGATAGTAAAATTAACAAGACAGCAGTTTAGTTGTATTTTTTCGTGAGATGATTGTTTTAGTGGATTGAACAATGGCAGGAAGAAACTTTGAGTTGTGATGGTTGCCGGAGTTGTTATTGTTGATGAGGACAAGAATGTGAGCGATGAAGCATCGAACTTCCTTCTAACTGGGACTTTTCTACTTTCCTGATAGCGTTGCATCGGGACAAGTTGCAAATTTTCCAAAAAACAAATGTATGCGATGCTATCCGCCTATATCAGTTAAAACAGCAGATTTGATTAGGAAGGCACGCATTTGACAGATTTGGATCATCTCGCAAAACTACTTGTCCGTTGATAAGTGTAGTTTCTGTTTGGGTATTCAAAACGGCAACTATCTTGAAAAGATGCGACTCGTCAAGAATAAAAAGCATGGATACCGAGCCAAAATTTTGAGCAAAAGAATGAGAACATATTGCTACAAAACAAAGTAATAATAAGCTAATAATGCGTTTCATTCAATTCTCTCCCTGATTATAGTAGTGTAATTTCTAAAAGGGTTTTTTACTCTTTGCATATAATATATGTAGCCATCATTTATAATCTGCTTAGCAGAATACTTAATAGCGTTTCTTGGAACTA
>JAGYNM010000144.1 GCA_018399335.1 Bacteroidales bacterium
TCAATCGCAAAGCCCGCGAGGCTGGTTTGGCTATTACTGTTGATTCGGCCGGCACCTCGGCCTGGCATGCCGGTGAAAAAGCTGATCGGCGTATGCGTCAAACGGCTAAAAACAGAGGGTACGAGCTCACAAGCATTTCTCGTCCTGTAATCTCTTCTGATTTTGAAGAATTTGACTACCTCATCGCCATGGACGATCACAATTATGACGATCTGCGCCAAAAAGCTGGAAATGCAGCACAAATGGATAAAGTACTGCGCATGCGCGATTTCTTTTCTGACAAACGCTACGATCATGTTCCAGACCCTTATTACGGCGGCGCTCAGGGCTTCGAAATGGTGATCGATTTGCTTGAAGATGCTTCTGACAACCTGATCCAATTCATTCAAAAACAATAAGTGGAGCTGATTCTTCAATACCTTACTATTGCCCTATTGGCCAGTGTGCGTTTACTCATGACGCCCCCCGTAGCATTTCTTACCGGAATGTCGCTCGCCGAAACGCTTATCACAGTAAATACAGGAGGCATTACAGGATTTTTAGTTTTTTATTATGCTTCTGATTGGATTAACTGGAAAAATCCACGTAAGCAACCCAGGCATCCAGGCAAACGCATCAAGCGTCTGCGCCAGATTTTACGCTACCGTAACAGGGTAGGACCCTGGCCTTTTATCTTAACATCCCCGTTTCTTTCGGTGCCTGTTAGTGCTTTTGTAATCCGAAAACTCTACCGCAGATCGGTATGGATTCTACTGATTTCCTTACTTACGATTCTTTTCTGGGGAACCCTATCCTGTCTGGTTTTTTCGCCTGTGGGACTGATCTGATTTTCTCATTTGACTAAGCAATTGACGCGAGCGCACCCAAATACCTCCTTCACTAAGTTGATGTATTTTTTCGAAAAGTGGCAATAATTCATGCTTAAGTTCTGGTTCTATGGTTGCCATTTCTGCAAGATATTGCATGGCATTGCAACGAACGGCAATAGCATATCGCTCTGATTCGGCCCATTCAAAACATTTCACATACAATTTTCCAACAAGCTCAGATTGCTCCACAAATTCCTGACTAAGGTAAACTGACAGCAATGAAAGCAGATTCCTGCGTACACTATCCGAAACAGTCTCCAGAACCCAATTAAAAAGTTCGTCACGAAAAGGCGCAAGGATTAAAGGCTCCGCATCAAAAAGCTTACGGATAACCCACGAAGCATGGTTTTCAGCACGCCCTGCATTGCTGCGTCCAACCAGAATCATAAGAGCAGTCAAATCTGCATCACCAGCTATGCGCCTAGCCAGACGTGAGATATGTTGCTGCGAGGGGTGCTGCATCAAAAGCTCCAGAAGTTCGTCATGCGGCAGGACGGTGGGGTTCATAAAAGAAAGTTTTAGACCGTTTAGCATACGAAACTACATATTTCAAAGCTAAATGAAAGCTGCTTACGTCCAAAAAAGCTTATTTTTGAAAGCTAAATAATAAACAAATGACATCAAACCAGTTTGTACTCAACATAAAAGTGCGTGATTATGAATGTGATATGCAAGGAGTTGTGAATAATGCCAACTATCAGCACTACCTCGAACATGCACGTCACGAATTTTTAAAAACTATCGGACTCGACTTTGCCAAACTCAATGAAGAAGGCATATTGCTGGTAGTGAAACGCATCGAAATAGATTATCACTTCCCACTCAGAAGTGGAGACGAATGTGAAGTGAGCTGCCAGCTGGAGCGTATATCACCTTTACGTTTTGGATTCGTGCAACAAATCATTCGCACGAGCGATCAAAAACCAATAATTTCGGCACGCGTTATCGGAACTTCTATCAACCGGCAGGGAAGGCCTTTCCTGCCCGAAGTATTGGACATACATTTTCAATCCTAGTAACTTACCCGGAGGAAGATGCGTTTGGTAAAGCTATTAACCGCTTGTCTGGGTTTGTTTTTGACAACTCAAAGTCAAAACCTAAAAGCACAAACCAATGACCAATGGCTGGCCAAAACAGCGCTTTTTCCTGCCAAACCTCTGGATTATCGTGAAGCACAATTCAGCGGTTCACTTTATGTATTGCACACACCTGAGGGATGGCCAAACCGAATGTTTGCCAATTATTCGGCGGGCATAACCCGAAGTATTTACCGCTGGGAAACAACATCAGAAAAGCCCAGAGAATTAGGTGTGGAGATAGCTACCTTCACACAATTCATTTTCGAGGATCCGCTTAACTGGTTTCAGGTTAATCACTTTAATACTGAATATAAAGTTGGCATCCATTACAATTGGAATCCTTCTGATAGCTGGGTATTTAGAATCAGGCTGTATCATATTTCTGCTCATCTGGGCGATGATTTTATCTACCGCTTTTTTATCAATTCTTATCTGCCAAATCCGCGTATTTATGAGGTAATCGATATCAGCGCTGCCTACATCAAGTCGCATTTTACTTTTTATGGAACACTTGGCGTGATTCCGCATAGCGCCTACGAAAGAAAAAGAGTTCTTGGTGATGCTGGTTTCAAGTGGAATAAACCTATCGCCTCAAGCGACTGGCTGCGCTGGATGGGAGCATTGCATATACAGTTTGAGCAGGAAACCGATTTTTATCCCGGAACCCGCATTGCAGCCGGTATAGAGATAGGGAAGGAGGGAAGTGCGCCTTTTACCATCATGCTCGATGCTTTCCATGGTTATATACCTTTCAGTCTTTTCGACAAAGCCCGTATCACCTGGATTGGAGGCAGCATGAGTTTTCAACCCTTCAACTGATTATTCCTGAATTTCAAATTTTCCCTTGAACTTCAAATAGTTATTTAAAGTATCAACCTGTGCATCCAACTCAAACTCGCCCGCAAAATAATGCTCCGAAACAGAATCAACCTCAATATAACCAGCATAGCCTAAAAATCTGACCATACTATCGTGTTCAATTTCTGCACTAAAGAAAGCTGTTTCATAAGGGTCGAACCTGAATATTCCAGGACCATCAAGAGTCGGGCGCTGAGAAGTACCTATTTTTATCACAAAAGTAGCAGGCGGCTCACTATGCTGGTTTCTCCATATTGCAACCGCATAACCATCATATAATTGATAGTTAAAAAGCTGAGCGCTGTAATCTTCTACCCACTCTTTATTGGCACGATAAGCACTCATGCAAAAAGATTCGCCGCAATCTGGCGCTGTCAGTTCAGGCTCATCTTCCTGCCTGCAACCAGTCAGAATACTTAGAGCAAAAATCAAGGCAACCCAATTAAGAATTTTCAGAGATCTCATTATGGTGCGAAAGTTAAGCCTTTTCTGTAAATCTTAAATATCCAACTCCAGTATTTGAACATTAAACCTTTCTAATTTGTTTATTGCCAGTTATTTCTAAAATGTATCAATTTTCATATTTAACTAAGGGAATATAGCCTTTAAACTGTCTGAGCTACACAAAAACCCATAAACTAAATAACCATGAAAAAACTTCTCTTACTCCTTTTAGCTCTATTGTCAGCACAATACATGCTGGCGCAAAATCCACCCTTTGGCCTCACCGCAACTGTGAACAACAATGATGTAAACCTGCAATGGGAAGAACCCTTCGAAGGCCAGCTTACTGAGTTGAGCTATACGGATGGCATAAATTTTACTGGCTTGAGCATTGCCAGCACAGAACCTTTCTCTGTTGGTGCGCGCTTCGCACCAGAACAATTGAATGGATTCGATAATTTCAATATTATTCAGGTGGAATATTTCCTGTTTGAG
>JAGYNM010000145.1 GCA_018399335.1 Bacteroidales bacterium
CTAAAGCACACTACACATTATGGAGAAGCTCTCGGTTTCCATCATCACACTCAACGAAGAAAAAAACATCCGACGCTGCCTCGAATCTGTTGCTGAAGTAGCCGATGAAATTGTGGTGGTGGATTCATTTTCGAAGGATAAAACCGAAGCCATCTGCAAGGAGTTTAATGTGAAATTTAGTACACATCCTTTTGAAGGCTATATCGAACAAAAAAATGTTGCTTTGGATTTTTGTTCTCATACCATGGTGCTCTCGCTGGATGCTGATGAGGCCCTTTCGGATGAGCTAAAGGCCGCAATCATGGCTGAAAAGGAAAGCGGCTTTCCCGCAAAAGCATACACCATGAATCGGCTCACTAATTATTGCGGACAGTGGATTCGTCATTGTGGCTGGTATCCCGATCGTAAGCTGCGCCTTTTTGATAAACGCCTGGGAAAATGGGGAGGACAAAATCCGCACGACAAATTTGAGTTTCATCAAGAACAGCAGGCAAAACAGCTTTCGGGCGACCTCTTGCACTATTCTTATTACAGCACTCAGGAGCATTACCGCCAGGCACGCCATTTTGCCGATATCGCTGCACATGCCCTGAAACAAAAAAACAAAAACTCATCCTTGCCGCATGCAGTCGTTAAAACTGCGGCCAAATTCATTAGGAATTATATCATCAAAATGGGTTTTCTGGATGGATACAATGGTTTTATCATCTGTAAAATCAGTGCCATCGAAACCTGGTGGAAATACCGCAGACTTAACCAGCTGAACAGGCAAAAATGAAACAGCTCATAAATTTTATAGGAAGTTTCAAAGGGGTTGTCATCATTTATCTACTGATCTTTTTGCTCGTAACACTACACCGCCTTTTGATCAGCGAAACTTCCTTTTATAACTTCGATATTTTTCGCTATAGTTTTATTCACCTGCTTCAGGGCGAAAAACTGTATGTGAACTATGACGATCAGTATTTCGATCTATACAAATACAGCCCCGCCTTTGCCTTTTTGATGGCTCCTTTCTGGTGGCTGCCCCGCATTCCGGGTGTGTTTTTATGGAATTTACTCAATGCATTACTTCCTTTGCTGGCGATAAGAATGTTGCCCTTATCAGAAAAACATCAAAGTGCTTTTGGCTATTTTATCCTCATTGAGATGATCACTTCCGTGCAAAATGCACAAAGCAACGGACTCATGCTGGGCCTGATGATTTTTGCATTTGCTTCGCTCGAAAACAAAAAACCACTCACCGCTTCTTTAACCATAGCCTTGGGTTTTATCATCAAATTGTTTTCGGCTGTGCTTGTTCTGATGGCACCACTTTACAAAGCTTCACGCAGACTGTTGTTAGCTACGGCTGCTTTCACTCTGGTTTTCATTTTAATACCATTAATCCTTACAGGCCCGGAGCAATTATGGCAACATTATAACGATTGGTTTGCACTGCTAATCCGGGATAAACCACACGAATTGAATTATTCTTTTCGCTCACTTATAAACTCTGTTTTTGGCGCGCAACTGCCCAATAGTCTGTTTTTATTCATTGGCTTAATTACAATGATTTTGCCCTTTTTCAGGTTAAAAGCCTACAAAAATTTCTACTGGCGTCTGGCGTATTTCGCTTTACTGCTCAACTGGGTAGTAATTTTTAATCATAAAGCCGAATCTCCATCTTACGTCATAGCTATGGCCGGCGCTTGGTTATGGTTTATTAGCAACAAACAAAACACATTCAGAATCAGTTTATTAATTTTTATTTTTTTACTTACAGGGCTCGCTGCGACGGATTTATATCCCGAAACAATACGCGAAAACTGGATAAAACCTTATGCTCTTAAAGCTTTACCATGCGTGGTTTTATATTTTGTTACGATCTTTGAACTTTTAAGCAATAAATACCCCGACCCCCCAATCCAAAACAGAAGCTTATGAGCAACGCTAATCCACAATGGCTCGTGATCGTCAATCCCACTGCGGGTGTTGGCCTCGGCGGCAAAGACTGGCCTGCAATCGAACAGCTGCTCATCAGCGAAGGCTTCGATTTTGAAGCACACCTTACCACGCACGCCTTTCATGCCATACAACTTAGCCGGGAGCTGGTGCAGCAAAAAGGTTTCCAAAAGATTATTGCCGTGGGTGGCGATGGCACCCTCAACGAAGTGGTCAACGGTATTTTTCAGCAGGATCGTTTCCCTACCACCGATATCATGCTCGGAATGATAACCGTTGGCACCGGCAACGACTGGGGCAGAATGTACGATTTTCCAAAAAAATACAAAAAAGCGATTCACATCCTCAAAAACGAACGTACATTTTTGCAGGATGTAGGCAAGGTGAAATACCGCTACGACAGCGAAGACAAAAGCCGCTATTTCATCAATATGGCCGGAATGGGTTACGATGCATTGGTAGCAAAAAAAACCAACCTGATGAAAGCACGCGGAAAAGGCGGAACACTGGCTTACCTCTACAACCTGATAACAGGTCTGTTTCAATACGAAAACACCCACCTGCACATCAAGGTTGACGATAAAGAAGTACTCAACGACAAGGTGTTCAGCCTGAGTATCGGCATCTGCAAATACAATGGAGGTGGCATGATGCAACTGCCTGACGCCATTCCCGACGACGGCCTTTTTGATATGACAGTGATTCGCAAAACATCAAAATTCAGGGTAGTCAAAAACATCAAAAACCTTTATGACGGCAGCTTTATCAACCTGCCCGAAGTTTCGGTCTTTACCGGAAAACAAATCACCATAACTTCTGTACCACCGCATTCCATCTACCTCGAAACAGATGGTGAATCACTCGGCAATTCACCCCTCGATTTCGAAATAGTGCCCAAAGCCGTAAAGTTAATCATCAGAAAAAAAGCCTTGAAAAAATTAAATCAAACCCTTTAAAATACAATTATCCTATGAAAAAAGTTATCAGTACAACAAACGCCCCGGGCGCTATCGGTCCTTACAGTCAGGCCATCGAAGCCAATGGTATGGTTTTTATATCGGGCCAAATTCCTATCGATCCGGCTATCGGAAAAGTAGTTGAAGGCGACATCACCGTGCAAACCGAACAGGTGATGAAAAACCTCGAAGCCATCCTGAGTGCTGCCGGTTGCGACTTCAGCCATGTAGTAAAATCGACCTGCCTGCTCAGCGACATGGCCAATTTTGCCGCCATGAATGCTGTTTATGGTAGCCGTTTCAAGGAAAACCCACCTGCCAGAGCAGCCTTTGCCGTAAAAACTCTTCCATTGAATGTACTCATCGAAATCGAAATGATCGCTGTAAAACCATAACAAGACGATACAAACTTCTAAATTTCAAATCAGAGGCTGCCCACAATCAGGTCGGCCTCTTTTTTTAAACTACTTGGCTCTTCTTACTTCTTCCTTGGCTCTTTCTACCATAAACCCATGAACCCATAAACTTGCTTTTGGCTTTAGCTTTGGCTTTAGCTCGTTTTACCTTAAGTACGCAATGCCCGAAATGGTCAATGCGATGCCCTGAACCTGTCGAAGAGACCCCTGTCGAAGGGAGCGATAGTCGAAATGCCTTTCGCGTGGCAACTCTTTAATCCTGAAACCCATCAACAAATCAACAAAGAACAAATCAACAACACATGAACACGTAAACCCGTAAACCCTAAATCATCCAATTCCTAATCATCCGCTGCCCCTCAGGCGTCATATACGA
>JAGYNM010000146.1 GCA_018399335.1 Bacteroidales bacterium
TGTTGATGGGTATTGTGGCCGGAAACATCGCTAACTTACTTTATATCAGCTATCCCAATGCTTATCATTTCCCCGAAAGCATGATTGACCCCAATTTTGTTGATTTCCTGTACTTTAGCTTTATCACGATGGCAACTGTTGGTTATGGCGACATAAGTCCGGCAATTAGCGAAACAAAGACTTTTGCCTATCTCACAGCCATTGCAGGCCAGCTGTATGTGGCTATTGTTGTGGCAATTATTGTAGGAAAATATTTGGTAAAAGACAGCGAGAAAAAATATGAACAAGAGGTTTAACATACATAGCAATAACTTCAAAACACCTGCAATTAAGCATCGTTCAAAGTTTTAGCATGTATGCTTTTTAAAAATACGTCTAAAGAAAAAGAGCCTTTTGTTACTCAAAGATTGAAGGTTAAGAGTTTTGCCACTATATGTATTTTTATGCTAGAATTATAATTACTTTTAACCAGCCTACTTGTTAAGTTCTTCCAAATTAATCAATTCATTATGTCAGTCAACAAGCTTATCATAGCGCTCCTATCGGTGATCAGTATTTTTCTCTTGACAATCAGTTTCTTTCTCGACAGTGAGTCGGAGCTTTATAAGCTATTAAATCTGTATGATTATGGTCTTTGTATTTTCTTTCTCTATGATTTTTTTGCGGAACTCCGACGCAGTAAAAACAGGTGGAAATATTTCTTTACTTACGGATGGTTGGATTTGCTATCGTCCATTCCAGTTATTCATGAGTTAAGATTCGCCAGGGCATTTAGGATTTTTAGGGTTTTTCGGATTTTTAAGTCCTATAAAATTCTTGTCAATTTCCTGAAGTCCAATAAGAAAGAATCATTTTACGGCTTTTCGGTGATGTTTATTATTCTCAGTATTATCACTTCTTCCTTTCTGGTGCTTTATTTTGAGCATGAAAGCGGCAATATTACTACTGCGGAAGAAACACTTTGGTGGAGTTTCGTAACAATAACAACAGTAGGGTATGGCGATTTATATCCTGTAACCACTTTTGGTCGCATCTTTGCTTCAATTTTAATAATTACCGGAATTTTTGGCTTTGGTGCTGTGATTTCTTATCTCAACGATCTGGTAAAACGCTGGAAATAGGACCTGTTTTTCAGATTTTTGTTAATTTAGCCTGCTACAACCTGCCTTGATATGGAAAAGAAATGTTTGTATTGCAATGAGCCGCTGCTCGGAAGGGCTGATAAGAAGTTTTGTAACGACTCGTGTCGTAATAATTATCATCATCAGCAAAATCATGATCAGATAAATTTGATCCGCAATATCAATAACATCCTGAAGCGCAACAGGGCAGTACTTAAAAGTTTGAATCCCAATGGAAAAACCACAGTAAGAAAAACAGCGCTTGATTTACAGGGTTTTAACTTCAAATATTTTACCAGTACTTATAAAACACGCGACGGACGTGTTTATTTTTTCGTTTATGATCAGGGTTATCTGCCACTCGAAAACGACCTTTTTATGCTGGTCGAAAACAGGGATATTTAATAGGTTATTTCAATTTTCAGTCCGTCCCACGCCAATTGCATGCCTTCAGGGAGTTCTGCATTTACGTCGGCTGCTTTCCCCATCACATGGCTGATATGTGTAAAATAAGTCTTTTTTACATCAAGTTGTCTGGCCACTTCAATGGCTTCACTGAGTGAGAAATGTGAAATATGCTTTTCCTTACGCACTGAGTCTATCACCAGAATATCAATGCCTTTTAAAGCGTCAAAGCTTTCGGGAGAAATATAATTTGCATCAGTGATATAAGCGAAATTACCAATCCTAAAAGCAAATACAGGCAAATAACGGTGCATTACCCGGATAGGAGTGATGTTTAAATCTTTGATCTTCAAAAGATTTTCGTCCATGTCAATTAGATCTAATGACGGAACGCCAGGATATTTTTTATCAGCGAAGGCGTATGAAAACTCCGTTTTTATCACTTCTTGATCTTCTGGTGAAGCGTAGATGGGCATCGCTTTTTTTTGCAGGAAATTAAACGAGCGCACATCATCCATGCCGGCAATATGATCTTTGTGACAATGTGTGATCAGAACAGCATCCATTTTTGTAACCTTTTCCCGAAGCATTTGCTGCCTGAAATCTGGTCCTGTATCTACAACCACAGTAGCTTCAGCTGATTCGATCAATATAGAAGCACGCAGCCGTTTATCTAGTTTATCATTTGATGAACAGACCTCGCACTGGCAACCAATCACCGGAACACCCTGTGAAGTGCCGCTTCCAAGAATTGTAATGTATGCCGTTTTCATCAGTGCAAAATAAAGCATTTCCAACGAGACAATGAGCTGTCAGCCCATGAAATCATCTTGTTTGGAAACAGCTTCTGGTTTATAAATTGTTAATGATAACTCAGTTTTTTAAACGGATGGACGCCTTAAAAAGTTTACTTTTACAGCCCAAAATCGAGGCCTTAAGTGAATCGTATTAAAGTATTATTTCTGCAAAGAGCTATAAATCAGCAATTGAGTAAGCTACGCAATGCTGATTTGCCTTCAATAAATAAAGTTTATAAAATTGTGGTTTTATTAGGAGAGAATCAATCACAGAAAATGGAAGGGCTAACAGCCTTTTTAGGTCGTAAATTTGAAGGCTCCGAAACCTCTTTTTTGATTTTGAGTACCAGAAAAGGCAACAATACAGAAAATCGAAAAAATGCAGTAGCTATCAGTAGGCATGATTTTACGCTATTTGGAAAGTTTAAGCACGAAAAGGTGCAAAAGCTCCTGGATCAGAAATGTGATATTTTTATTGATTTGACCTTTGATTCAACTATTTATGGGCTTTATTTGTTAACTTTTCAGGAAGCTGCTTTTAAGGTAGGTTTTGCATCGCATGCAGAGAAACATACAGATTTGTACCTGCGCATGCCGGATGATTCAGACGAAATAAAATGTCTGACAGTATTTTGGGATTATTTTCTCAGATTAAACGGAGTAAATTATGAATAATCATTTGTTTCAGGGAACTGGTGTTGCGCTTGTAACGCCTTTCGAAGAAGACGGTAGTATAGCTTTTGAAGCACTTCAAAAATTGGTAAACCATACCCTGGATGGCGGTGTTGATTTTTTGGTAGCTTTGGGTACAACCAGCGAAGCACCCGCAATGAACGAAAAGGAAAAGGAACAAGTTGTACAGACTATTCTTGAAGCTTCTTCCGGGCGGTGTCCGGTTATGCTGGGTGTGGGAGGAAATAACACACAGGCTATTCTTGATCAGTTAGATAAGGGTATTCCTAAAGGTGTGTCTGGCATTTTAAGTGTGATACCTTATTATAATAAGCCCCAGCAAAGCGGGTTGATTGCGCATTTTACAGCTATTGCTGATAAAAGTCCTTTACCTGTGGTTTTATATAATGTACCGGGCCGAACCGGAACCAATATGACTGCCAAAACATGCCTCGAACTGGCGCAGCACCAGAATATTATCGGTGTGAAGGAAGCCTCAGGAGATTTGCAGCAGATTATGACGATTATTCAAAACAAACCAAACGATTTTGCAGTGCTTTCTGGCGATGATGCCCTAACATTTCCATTAATAGCACTTGGAGCAGATGGAGTGATTTCTGTTGCAGCAAATGCATTTAGCAAAGAGTTTTCG
>JAGYNM010000147.1 GCA_018399335.1 Bacteroidales bacterium
GGCGGAGCTATACTTATCGATTTGAATATAGCCCCAAAAAAGGTAATTGCGTTGAAAATGTCAGGTTTTTAACAAACAATTTTGTCTGGGGGCAGGAAATAACAGGGATTCGATCAGACTATGCCTTTAATCTTCTTGAAAATACCATCTATATACCCACCTATGACAGCTTGCTAGCCATTGAAACAGAAACACTAGCCAGGATAAACAGTATCTTTCTTCCTAATTTGGACACTTATAGCAATGTTAGTACACAGTATGGTTCTACAAAGATTGCTGTGCGAAGTCAGGAAAACATTTTTATTCTAGACAACAGCCAATTCCTGGAATACACATTTTTCCCTAACAATCATAGTCAAGACTTTCTTTTAGAGCATTTTTATTATACAGCTAATAGTAAAATTGCTTGTGCGAGAAATGGGTTATACATTCTTTATGACGTAACCAGCGAAGAATCAGAAATAACAATTACTTACGAGCCCTATCCAACAATAGTCTCCAGAAACTATGTAGGAACGCATCGAGACGGAAAATTTGTAACATTTGTCTTAGAAAATGGTATTCAGCATTATCGCATAACCAATCAACTTGCCACACTTATTTATGAAGACAATGAATCCTATAATTCATTGTTATACAGCGAAACAAATCCTGATGTATTATATTTAAGCAGGAGCAATACGCCTAATATCGAAATTCGAAATGCAAATGATTTTTCGCTGATTTCTGAAATAAATCTGCCTGAATCTGTTTTTATCCGAAATATTGATCCAAATAGTCAGCACATGCTTTTGACAACCTATTCAGCAATAAAAGTTTTAGAAATAGAAACTCAGGAAATTTTGATTAGTATTAATTCGTCAGTCTCAAGATCTAAGCTTTATAACTCTAAATTATTCCTTGAATCAGGTTATTGTATTGATATAAAACCCTTTTTGCAATGAAACATTTCTTATTGATTACTTTGATATTATTGGGATCACGGGCTCTTGCACAATACGACAATTATCTCGCCATTTCAACGGGATATGGAGAATATTTGATGAATGATATGAAAGCCTTTCAGCAACAAGTTGCTGAGTCACAATTAAGTTTGATCAATCCTAAAATGGTAGTACGTTTTCCGGGCTCTATGAATTATTCCATTGCATTTGGGAGGCAGTTGAACGATCAACAAAGAATTGGTTTTGAATACAGTTTCCAAAATACAGCAGGTCGAAATAGCCTAACTGATTATTCAGGCGCTTATCTTTTCGATATGCTTTTGCAAAGTCATACACTAGGTTTTCATTATAATCAACGGCTATTGGAGGGAAAATTTGGCCCTGCGATGCAATTTCAAATCGGATACAATATAAATGTTCTAGAGCTCAAGGAATCACTGGTTGTATTTGAAGAACAAGCTTTTGATGAAAAAGTAATTTATGGAAACTCAAGTATGTTTTTTGAAGCTTTAGGTGGATTTTATTACCAATTTAATCAATACTTTAGCATAGATTTATTATTTGGCTATTTCTTAACTACCACCCCATTGTTTAGGTCTGTAGAAAATCCGAAATACTATTTAGCAGGACCTTTAGGTGCTGAAGTCAAAACTGACTGGTCAGGTATTCGAGCCATTAGTACTTTATATTTTAAGCTCCCAAAAAAGTAATCTCATAAACCAAAAGTATTGTTCACAACTATACCTCACTTTAAAGTACAGAAATCTTCATCATGGTGTGCAAAACTAATTCCTCAAAAAGTAAGATGTGGTAATGGCAAAAACCTTAACACTCAAAATACAAAACGTCTGCTAAACTGAAAATACAGCAGTGGCCCTACCAGCGGAAAAAGCAACAACAATGCAATCAAATAGGCCGGACGTTTTTTCCTGATCACATCTCTGATGGCTTGAATAAGCAATATTAAAGCCAAAACGATTAAAACAACAATTGCTGTAGTATACATATTGATTGCTTATTAGAACCGTAAAGATTTTCAAAAAAGAAACAATCTATTTGAAAATAATTTTTTGAGTGTAGATTTTCTCTGCTCCCACAGCAACTAAAATATACATGCCTGAAGGAAGTCGATTCCTTTTTAGTTCAAGTTGTTCTCCGGCCAATAGCTCAGCTTTAATAATAATATTACCTTTCAGGTCGCGTAAACTAAGATTAAACTTACCATTGGCAGTCTCAGGAAGACTTACCAGCGCTTCATTCTCTGCTGGATTTGGAAATACTCTCAAATCAGAATCTGATTTATACTCCCTGATATCCGTAAAATCAATTATCGGGATATGCCAATCACTTCCATTGTTATTGTTCCAACTATCGCCTCCATAGTGAAGTACAAAATCGAGTTGTGATACAGATTGAGCACTCTGATTAAAGGGGCCAAGCTGAATAGTCCAGGCCGATTCGTTTTGCTGAAAGGGGCTTTGAACAGCCATATCATCATTCCATGCTTGCGTTCCGGCTGGCCAGTAAAGTTCGTTGGGCAGGTTCCAATCATTTACACCCCAATGTAAGCGAGCATCAGTACTCATTGCTGCATCATCATTCACAACAATATTGAGCACATCATTAGTAGAAACTTCCTCCGGATACCAACTCACTCCTGTCGGAAAATTATTTAGCACATGCAAGGTTAATATATAAGCCTGCTCACTTTCAAGACCATTATCATCCATCAGAAAATAGGAAAACTCTGCATAGGGCGAACCTGTTTCACCGGTATTTGGAGTATATACCAAAGCAGATAAATTCGTGATCAATTGGTCTTCAGTCACTGGATTTTCATCAACAACAAGCTGGCCATGCTCTGGTAGGCTTTGTACTCGAATTCCCTCAAATTGATTACCCACCGGGGATAAAAAAGGGAAATTAGCTTCAGAAAAAGTATAGCTTTCATCCAGCATTAAATTTACAGAACTATTTGATCCTACGGGATTTCCTGAATTTACATTAATTGTAAACAGATAGGAAGCTTCTGAATAAAGTCCGTTTTGATCTTTTACCTTAAATTGGAAGCTTGCATAAGGGGTTCCATGTCCATTGTTTTCAGGTGTAAATACTAAAAGAGCAGGATTGCTATAATCCACAGATACCTGAGCAATTTGAACATCATAAACCAAACTTCCCAAAGTTGGCAGGGTTTGCAACTGAAATGCTGCAAATGAACTTCCTGAAGGACTTTGAAATGGAAAATCCAAGGGTGAAAAAGTGTAGGATTCATTTTGAAACACGTTAATTGTAACATCAGCACTTACAGGATTTGGAGCCGGATTATTATCAATTGCAATAAAATAATCATTTCCATTATTGTTATCCCATTGCGATTCGCTGATTTTAATTACAAAAGCAATCTGATCAACTACTTGAGATGAGTTATTGAAAGGCCCAATTTCCCAATAATAATCCCCTGATTCATTTTGACCTGTGGGAGTACTTTGTACTGCATCACTGCCATCATGCGGAATAGTTCCTTCCGGCCAATAGGACTCAAGAGGTTCTTCCCAGTTGTTTACACCCCAATGCAACATCGACTGCGCATTGGCATGTGTAGCAGTAATGGTGATGACTTCATGCAATGACGGGTTTGTTGGCTCCCAGCTTACTGCTGATGAACCTCCGCCCCCAGTGCCATCTCCCACC
>JAGYNM010000148.1 GCA_018399335.1 Bacteroidales bacterium
ATGGATTTTTTTTACGACGGAGGCAAAAAAGTAAGAGCTGGCAAAGAACAAAGCCAGGAATGGATGCATCAGATTTCGCGCTGGATTGCCCGAAATTCTGCTGCTGACTTTCTTCTATTGCAGGAGGTTGATTTTAATGCCAAAAGAACTTATTTCACAGATCAATCGCAACAACTGGCACCTTTGCTCCCCAACCATGAAATGATACGCGCTGTGAACTACAAAATACCTTTTGTTCCTGTTCCGGTGTATGAACCCATGGGAAAAGTTGAAGCCGGAATGCTAACTTTTTCTGCATACAAATCAATTGAAAATGTGCGTTTTGCTTACCCTCAGATTGCCGGCTGGCCCGATCGAATGTTTTTGCTTGATCGTTGTTTTA
This sequence comes from Bacteroidales bacterium, assembly GCA_018399335.1. Lineage (GTDB taxonomy): Bacteria > Bacteroidota > Bacteroidia > Bacteroidales > F082 > UBA5536. The sequence goes on from JAGYNM010000148.1 coordinate 383, forward strand.
TCAAAAGCCGGTTTGCCACCAGTCTGGGAAACGAACTGGTGATTTTTAACACACACAATTCCGCATTTATTGATGATCCGCAAAAAATGGAACACGAACTAAAAGCCATTCGCGATCAAATGTTACTGGAATACCAAATGGGAAATTTTGTGATTGCAGGTGGCGACTGGAATATGAATCCGCCAGAGATGCAAAATGCAACTTACAACTCAGGTCACCTTTTTACCAAGGCACCGGTTCAGTTTCCTGATCATTTTTTTCCTGCCGACTGGCAATTTGCCTTTGATTATAAAGTACCTTCCAACAGACAGTTGCATGAATCCTATCGCAAAGGAATCACCGGAACAACCACTATCGACTTTTTTATTTTATCACCAAATATCGAACTGCTCTACCTGAAAACAGTCGATCTTGATTTCGCAATAAGCGATCATAATCCGGTGCTGATTGAAGTAAATTTGAAACCACCAACAGAATGAAATACTTGCTCACTTTATTTATTTCACTTGTTACGTTGAGCAGCTTCGGACAAAAAACTTCTGTGTTCACAACTGAAAACGGGAGGATAGATTTTGAATCCAATGCACCGCTCGAACTTATAAAAGCAGGTTCGTTACATTTAAAAGGAGCTCTCGACACTACCAACAATGCTGTGCTTTTCGTACTCGAAAATCGCACTTTTGAAGGTTTTAACAGCCCTTTGCAGCAAGAGCATTTCCACGAAAATTATATGGAATCCAAAAAGTATCCGCGTTCTACTTTTCAGGCCAGAATTATTGAGCCACTAAATTGGATATCAGGAACAACACAGCAAATACGTGCCAAAGGAATTCTGGATATTCATGGCATCAAACAGGAGCGTATCATCAATGTTACGCTGCTATATGAGGAAAATCAGGTGCAAGTGAATGCTGATTTTGAACTTGCCCTCGAAGACCACAAAATCCGTATTCCAAAAGTGGTTTCCAAAAAGATTGCTCCGGTGATAGCAATTAAAATTGAAGCACAATTGAAACACCAAACCCAACATTAAAGCCAAAATCTATTCATGCTGTCCTTCAAAAAAATACTTGGTTTTTTATACATTCTGGTTTTTTGGTCAGGCCTTTTGCAAGCTGAAACACTCTACACCAGAACTTATATACCCGGGCAATCGATGGACAATAAACCAATCGTTTGTCTGGCCGAAAACGATAAGGGCTTGCTACATATTGGCTCCACTGGAGGCATATTTCAATTTGATGGTATCAGTTACAGTTTTGTTGCCCTGCCCGACAGTTTGCTTCATACTGATGTAAAGCAAATTCTATTCTCTAACTCAGGAATTTTTGTTGGTTTAAACACAGGAAATGTACTTTTATGGAACAATACAAACGGATTTGAACACCTGCTAAAGCTCAGTGGGACAGTATCAACGCTTACTTTTGACAAAGATTCTTCACTTTGGATTGGAACTTATGGCGATGGAATTATTCGTTTATCAAAGGACAGGCAAATAAGCCGAATCGCGCACGAAAATGAAGCCTTGAATGATTATATCTACCGCTTGCATTTCAATGATGATGCAATTTGGGCTGCTACCGATGCAGGCATTTATCGTATTAATATTCTTGATGCTTCATTGGCTGTTGAACAGTTTACAAATCTTCCTGACCTTATCGTAACAGCTATGACTCCCGATCCTGAAAGAGGATTTTGGTTGGGATTTCAACAAGGTGGTTTTTGCTATTTTGATCCTCAAACAGGACAGGTTTCTAATTTCCAACACACCGATGAACGCGTTGAAATGCTGAAGTTTGCCGAAAGCCGGCTTTGGATTAGCCATTCAGGCAAAAAACTTTATTCCTATTCAACCAATGACAATAAAACTGAAATTTATGATTTTCCTGAATCTGTTCTGCCAGGGACTCTTCATTGTGTTTTGCCTTCAAAAATTGGAGGATTGTGGGTTGGGACAGAAAAAGCTTTAGGCTGGACAGCAGCACATTTGATCCGTTTCAAATCAGGATTTACTGAAATACAGGCAGTTTTGAATGACCACGAAAATAAATTATGGATTGCCAGCGCCGAAGGTTTACATCGTATTGAAGAGGGAATAACTGAAAGAGTTGATTTTCCCCTTCAGGGAACAGCTTTCGAAAACGCCTTTATCACCTGCTTGCACCAAACAAACGACCATCGCATATGGATCGGCACTTTTGATCAGGGGTTGTTGTGCTATCATCCGCAAAATAATGAGATTAAGCAATACACAGAATCCACAGGACTGATCAATAACAATATCCTCTCGCTCGAAAGCCATGGCGATACCTTGTGGATTGCCAGCCTGGGTGGCGTGTCGCGAGGGATTCAAACAAACGGTAAGTTGCGTTTCCAATCCTTTGACCAAACCAATGATCCGGGAGCTAACTATGTATATCACCTTTTCAAAGACTCCAAAAACCGCATCTGGCTTGGAACGGATGGGCAGGGCTTGCTCTATTTTGAAAACGGCCATTTCAACCGGCCATTTCCGGATACGCTGGCCGTTAATTCCATTTATTCCATTGCAGAAGCTGCTGATGGCAGTATCTGGTTTGCAGCATCCGACAATGGAATTTATTGCTTCCATAACAATCAATTAAAACATATCACAAAAACCGATGGTCTTAGCTCGATGACAGTGACCTCACTCCAAAAAGCAGGAGATCTGTTCCTTATCGCTGTTACGGCTGGCGGAATTGATTTGATTCATACTGCCCAGGGTGTGGTTTATCCACTGAGTAATGCCTACGGGCTGGGTAATTTTCAGCCCGACCTGAATGTGATTGGTCGGGATAAAAACGATATATTTTATATTGGAACGCCTTTCGGCTTACAAATACTGACTCAGGTGGAGCAACTGGGTTACAGAAAAGCTGCCTTGTTTTTGGATGAGCTTCAAAGTTTTGGAGAAAACCTGACAGAAAAAATACTGATAAAGCTCAATTCCAGGCAAAACCAATTAAGCGCAAGCTATACTGCTTTATGGTATCCACAACCCGAAAGGCTGCAATTTGCATCCAAACTGGCTGGATATGATCAGGAATATCGTTTGACGCGCGAACGCCAAATCCATTACAATGCCCTTGAACCCGGAAATTATACATTGAAAATCAAACTTTCGGGCCTGCCTTCCTATTTGCCTCAGCCACAAATTAGTCAAAAAATCAAAATTTTGCTGCCTTTCTGGAAACGCTGGTACGTATGGATTCCAGGTCTGTT
>JAGYNM010000149.1 GCA_018399335.1 Bacteroidales bacterium
CAACAGTTTTCGGATGGACCTGAAACACAAATGCTGATCAATAATTCAAGGGCAAATGTGGTAACAGGCCGTTGTATCTTTATGTACACTAATCCGGAGGGCTTTCACAAGCTACACGAACGGTTAAATAAATTGTTTGGAGCCTATGCTTCCTGATTGAAAAGCGATTCTCATAAAGAAAACCTAATTCAGCCACAATTCGCCTCTGTTCTTGTTTGAGGTTTAATGACGTCAGCAAGTTAATGTTACTGCTTATGCCTTTGTCTGGCCTAAAGCCTAAATGAGTTTTTTTTGAGACTCAAAAAACTATGCTTTTTTGACTTTGTTTTTCATGCTCTTTAATTTCCTTTGAGTTTATTGTGCGTAATCGCTCAATAGGTGTCCGATATCGTGCGATAGTATATCTATTGCGCAAAGTAATTTTTCGTAAAATACACATAATCAATAACAAATGATACTTTGGCTTGGGAATTGTTAATCGGAAGGAAAAATCGTCGGATGATAATAATTCGTTATCCTTTAAACAATTTACCCTTAAATCTGAAGTTATGAACCTAAAACATTTGTTGGTAACCTTAATCCTTATGGCAACTGCTCAATCAGCATTCTCCGAGAACGAAATTCCAAAATTTTCTGACCGATCAGAAATTCCTGTCAACCTAAAGTGGGATCTTACTTCCATCTATCCCAACTGGGTACAATGGGAAGAAGATGTAACCCAGCTGAATGCTGTTTACGAAAAGATGGCAGCGATGAAAGGGAGTTTGGGTGCAGATCCGGAAAACCTTATCGCGTTCATGAACTTGCAGGAACAGGCTGGAAAAATAGGTGTGAAACTGTATTGCTATGCATTTTTGTATCGCTCGCTCGATTCTCGTGAAGCAACAGCCAACGCACGCTATCAGGAGATTAATGGGGTAATGGCACGTCTGTCAACCACAGTAAGTTGGGTAAGTCCTGAGCTGCTCGAAATACCGGAAGAACAAATGCAACTTTGGATTAGCGAATATGAAGCTTTGGAGCCATTCAGTTTTAATCTAACCCGTATGTATCGTTCCAAAAAGTTTGTATTGGATACAGATACAGAAACCATCCTTTCGTATTTTTCCCTGGCCCGCTCAGCTCCTGAAAGTGTATATACAGAATTATCTACCAGCGATATTAAAAGAAAAGAAATTACCCTTTCGGACGGTAGTACTTTACTGATGACTCCAGCTAATTATGGACAAGTTGCCACTTACAATAAAAACAGATCAGACAGGGCTGCAGCTTTCGAAGGATTTCTGGAACCCTATGTAGCATACGAAAATACCTATGCTGCAATTCTGAATGCCATTTATCAGGCCGACTGGGCAGCAGTGAGGGCGCGTGGCTACGAGAGCTTCCTGCAGGCTTCGCTTTATGGCAATGCAATTCCGGAAGCGGTATATACTAATCTTATTGCTACTGCCAAAAGCCATACCGAACCATTGCAGCGTTACCTTGAGCTACGTAAAAAGGCTCTTGGCTATACAGAATATCATCCCTGGGATGGTAGTATCAGCATTACAGATTTTGAGAAAATATATCCCTATGATGAAGCAGTTGAGCTGGTAAAACAAGCTGTGAAACCTTTAGGCTATGACTATCTGGCCGAAATAGAAAAGTGTTTTGCCGGTGGCCGAATTGACGTATACGAAACCCCCGGAAAGACTTCTGGTGCTTTTAATATGGGGGTTTATGGCGTGCATCCTTTTGTGCTTATGAATTACAATGGCACAATGAACAATGTGTTTACGCTGGCTCATGAACTTGGACACAGCCTACATTCGGTGTTTTCGGGCAAGAGCCTTCCATACAGCACAGCTCATTATACAAGCTTTGTAGCGGAAGTGGCTTCCACTTTTAACGAACACCTGTTGCTTGATCATATGCTGAAGAATTCGGAAGATCCGATGGAACGTATTGCCTTGCTAAATCAGGCGATCGGTAATATCACTGCTACTTTTTATCGTCAGAGCCAGTTCGCCGATTTCGAGCTTCAGGTTCGTAGTCTGGTCGAAGAGGGTAAGCCGGTGAATGCGCCCGTGCTGAATAAAATCATGGGCGACCTCAATAAGGAATATTATGGTGATGCTGTGGTGTCCAATGATCTCTCGCAACGCACATGGGCTTATGTGATGCACTTTTTTGAGTTGAAATATTATGTTTATCAGTATGCTACCAGCTATGCTGCCTCAGCGCATCTTTTTGATAGAATTACTGGAAGCAGTCCCTTGGAGCAACAAGAGGCTGTTGAGCGTTTTCTGAGTCTGCTCAAATCAGGTGGTAATGACTATCCTATTGAGCAACTTAAAAAGGCCGGTGTGGACATGACTGACCCAGAGGTGATTGCCAGTGTAGCAAATCGCCTCGAGATGCTGGTAGATCAGCTCGAAGCAGAACTAAAGGCTATCAATAAAATCTGAAAGAAAGCTGTTTTCGGTGCAGGACACATGATGATATAAGTTTTATTACATGAAAGTGTTGTTCGTAAATGAGCAACACTTTTCTTTTGTTATACATTTCATCATGTAAACTAACCACTCTCTCTCCTGCCTGTAAGTAAATTGCTTTGCGTATGCTTACTGGTTCGTTAAAACCGGTTTATTTTGGATGTGTTCATTGTGAATCCATAGCAGTAACAGAAGCGAAGGTTCTTTTGATACCTTTTCTGTAAGTTACTGCAGGATAGCCAAATATGACAAATATTCCCTCACGGCTTGTGTATTTTATGCCATACTTTTCCCTGAAAGATCTAGCTTTCTTCCCGTTTTGTATCAAAGGATGGATGCTGCCGAGCATGCAGGTGCCAAGCCCAAGCGATTCGGCGGCATACATGGCTGTGGAGGCAGCCACGATGGGGTCGGCCGGATCGGTGTAAGGTGAGCCATAAAAATACATAGCCAAAGGTGCATCATAGGTTACCAGGTTTGTATCTTGCTTCATATTTTCTATGAAAACTTTAAACATAGGTTTTACAAATCCCTTGAATAATTCATGATTTGCTTTACCCCAAAATGGTCTCATGGCCATTAAAAACCAATCCGATATAAACCATTTCATGTCTTCGAGGTACTGACAAAAATCTTTTGCAAACTGATGTGTTTTGCTTTTGCTATCCAGCACTAAAACATTTACATCCGAAGGGGGAAGTCCCATAGGTGAGGTTTTGGCGGCCTCCAGAATTTTTGCGATGATTTCGGCATCAATGGCTTTGTCCCGAAATTCGCGGACGCTTCTTCTGCGCAGCAGAAGTGCTAAAAGCTGCTCGTAGGTTGCTGTTTGGCTTTGATGTGGTAAATCAAATAAATCTGCTGCTGAAATTTCTCTTCCCGAAATGGTGATGGCACCGGTAGGGCAAATTGCCATACAGTGGCCGCAGCCAATACATCCAAATGCTGGTGTATTGCTTGGTGCAGCTTTGCCATTTTCAAGTTTCAGGCTAAAATCCTTACACACAGTTACACATTTACCGCATCCATTACATGATTCTGCGGCGATGCTGATGTTGGCTTTTTCTTTGGTTCTTGAGGTGGGAATAGCCATTGCCATTTGTTTTTTTTTTGGTTTACAGATTGTTATAGAATGA
>JAGYNM010000015.1 GCA_018399335.1 Bacteroidales bacterium
CGTTCGAGTCATTACATAAAACGTTCGAGCCTTTGCATAAGACGTTCGAGTCTTTACATAAGACGTTCGAGCCTTTGCATAAGACGTTCGAGTCATTACATAAGACGTTCGAGTCATTACATAAGACGTTCGAGTCATTGCATAAGGTGTTCATTTCTTCGTATAGGGGAGTGTTCAAAAAGCTTAAACAACTGTTAAATATTCTTAAAACAGTGGATTTCGGGTCTTTAGCAAATCAAAACAGAAATGACTTAAAGTTCTGGTAAAGAAATGCTTTAATTCCTCATTTTTCTCCTGACAGCTTTTTGCCTGATCTATGTCAATTTCCAGTCAGAGCCAGAAAATGCTTTTGGTTTATCTTTGATTCGAAAATGGATCAATACCTTATTCAAACTGTTCAATCACATGAAAAGAATCTTTAACACTTTGTTTTCAATGGAATTAATGGGGCTGATGGTGCTGGCTTTTGCCGTAGCCATTGGTGTAGCCACTTTTATAGAAAATGACTTTGGAACGGTAGCCTCCAAAGCTGTGGTTTACAATGCCACATGGTTCGAAGTGCTGCTGGTGCTATTGGCTATCAATCTCGTTGCCAATATTTTCAGGTATAAGATGTACCGCAGGGAAAAACTGGTTGTTTTTACCTTTCACGTTTCGTTTATTGTCATTCTTATTGGTGCCGGAATTACGCGTTTTGTTGGTTTTGAGGGCATTATGAGTATCCGTGAAGGGAATACCGAAAATACCATGCTGTCTGACAATACCTATGTAATGGCCGAAATCAAATCGGGTGGCGAACAGGAATACACAGATGAAGCTGTACTCATGTCGGCTCTTTCGGAAAAAAGCTACAGCGACAAGGCAAGTGTAAATGGTAAAACGTTTAAATTTAAATCATTGCGCTATGTGCCTAATGCACAGGAGATGTTGGTAAAAGGAAAGCCCGGCGAAGGTGCTCCTTATGCGATTATGGTGGTATCCACAGAAAATTCCGGACGCAATAATTTAATTATCAAACAGGGCGATCAGCGCAGATTTTTGGGGCATAATTTCCTCTTCAATCAGGATGAGCAGGCTGATGCCATTCAACTGCGATTTGATCAGGGTCAGCTTCAGATCAAAACGCCCGATACCTTAATGGCGATGGCGATGTCAGGCGGTAATACGGATACGCTTGCCGCTGCGCAATGGCACAATTTTGAGATGCGCAAGCTTTATAGTATGGCTGATTTACGCATAGTGCTTACTGATGTTTATGAAAACGGAAAAGTGGATTACACCAGCTACAGGGGCAAAGACATGAACTTTATGGATGCCATGATTGTGCAGGTTTCTTCGGGCGACGAAACCAAAGAAGTTGCCTTGCGTGGTGGTAAAGGTTATTTAGGTGAAAACGTTAAACTTGAACTCAATGGTGCTGAAATAAATATGATGTATGGGGCCAAGGTTTTGGATCTGCCCTTTTCGTTGAAACTGCTCGATTTTCAGCTGGAGCGCTATCCCGGATCGAATAGCCCGGCATCTTATGCCAGCGAGGTGGTGCTGATTGATGCTGAAAAGAATCTTGAACAACCTTATCGGATTTTTATGAATAATGTGTTGAATTATGGCGGATACCGCTTTTTCCAGTCATCTTACGACAAAGATGAGTTGGGTACTGTTTTGTCGGTCAACCATGATGCTGCCGGTACCTGGGTTACCTATCTGGGATATTTTTTGATGACGCTGGGCATGATGCTGGCTTTATTTGTGCCCAATACGCGCTTTGCTTTGCTGGGTCGCCTGGTAAAATCAGGAGCTAAAAAGGCCAGATTTTTATTGATCCCGTTGGTTCTTATGGGGTCAGCAGTATTTGCGCAGCAGCACAACCATAGTCATTCCACCGAAATCACTGTAGTTCCAAAGCAGTATGCCGATGAATTTGGTGCTTTGCTGGTGCAGGATCACGATGGCCGACTCAAACCACTTAATACACTTGCCAGTGAGATGTTGCGCAAAGTAGCACGAAAAAACACCTACAATGGTATGACGCCGGATCAGGTGCTTATTGGCATGCAGCTGGAGCCTGAAAAATGGCAGCTTCAGAAAATGATTAAAGTATCGCATCCTGAGCTGCAAAGGTTTTTAAACATTCGGGATGGTTCTCATGCTGCTTTTGCTGATTTTCTGGATAATAAGAGTGGTGGTGGTTATAAACTGCGCGATATGGTGTCGCAGGCCTACGCCAAAAAGCCAGCCGAGCGCAGCAAATTCGATAACGATGTGATCAAAGTGGACGAAAGGGTAAACATTTCTTACCTGGTTTATACCGGTGATTTATTAAAGATATTACCCGATCCGCGCGATTCGCACGATCCCTGGTTTAAGCCGGCTCAAAAAGTAGCAGGATTGAACCCTGACGATTCTGCTTTTATTTATGATGTGATACCTTATTATTTTATGTCGCTGGGTGCCGGAAACTATAGTCAGGCATCCGAAATAGTGCAGGGCATTCATAACTTCCAGCAGAAATATGCGGCTGATATTGTGCCCTCACAACTGCAGGTGAAAGCCGAGATTATTTATAATAAATCTGGTGTTTTCGATCGGCTTGGAAAATATTTCGGACTGGTTGGAATGGTCCTTCTTGTGATGGTATTCATCCAGATTTTTAAGGAAAGAAAATGGATAAACAAATCGGTAACATTTTTCTATGCCGTTGTTGTTTTGTTCTTTATTTTTCAAACCCTTGGACTTGCTATCCGCTGGTATATTTCGGAGCGTGCTCCCTGGAGTAATGGCTACGAATCAATGATTTACATTTCGTGGGTTACCGTTTTGGCCGGACTTATCTTTTCACGCAAATCGCCCATGACTATTGCTGCCACTTCTATACTGGCTTCCATCATCCTTATGGTGGCACACCTCAGCTGGATGGATCCCGAAATTACCAATCTTGTGCCGGTGCTTAAATCCTATTGGCTCACCATTCACGTTTCTATCATCACCGCCAGTTATGGATTTTTAGCTCTGGGTGCCTTGCTTGGTTTTATCAACCTGATTTTGATGATCCTCAAGAACAAAAAGAATTTTGGCGACCTGCAACGCAGGATAAAAGACCTGAACTATATCAACGAACGCACGATAATTATTGGATTATATTTATTAACTATTGGAACATTTTTAGGAGGCGTTTGGGCCAACGAATCCTGGGGACGTTATTGGGGATGGGACCCCAAAGAAACCTGGGCACTGGTTACCATCTTGGTTTACACATTTATAGCACATATGGGCTATATGCCTGGCATGAAAACAGATTACAACTTCAGCCTTTTCTCCCTGGTTGGTTTTAGCTCTGTAATCATGACCTATTTTGGCGTAAACTATTACCTCTCAGGCCTCCACTCTTATGCTGCCGGCGATCCAATGCCCATACCCACATTTGTTTATTACACGGTTGCAATCATATTTTCAGTTTCGCTTGTCGCTTATTTAAACGAACGAAAATACATGTTTGCGCCAGATCGCAAATAAGATCTAATAACCCGGTGACTTTCCTGTGAAACTAGCGCTTTGCAGGAAAGTTTTTTTTTGGACGAAATGCAATGCGTACTTCTGATGAGAAGGAATAAAAGTATTATCCAGAGGCTTTTTTACGTATTTCAATCTAAGGCAGAGACGATTTTGGAAAACAATCTGCTTAAAAACTTGTTTTAATTCAAAACTGACTTATGCCTGCATTCTTTGTTAACATCCTGATCTTGATGCATACCGTTTTTTCGGAGCCTGTTAATGTTGTCGAATCTAAACCAGCCATAATGGATTTCGATACCTTTCAGCAATTTCTTGAACACGAAAACGATACAGTTTATGTGATCAATTTCTGGGCAACCTGGTGCGCGCCCTGCGTGAAAGAATTGCCAAACTTCGAAAAGCTAAATCAGAAATTTGGAGACAGGAATTTCAAGATGTTGCTCGTAAGCCTTGATTTTCGCAAGATGTACGAAACGCGTTTGATTCCGTTTATCGAAGAAAACAAGCTTAGTGCAGAAGTGATATTGTTACACGATCCGGATGCCAATGCCTGGATTGATAAAGTGAGCCCCGAATGGTCAGGTGCTATTCCGGCTACCTTGATTTACAAAAATGATTTTCGCGTTTTCCACGAAGGTGGCTACACCTTTGACGAACTCAATACTATTGTTGAACCCTTAATTCCCTAAATTTATGAAACGTTTCTTTTCGCTGATAATTTTTAGTTTGCTATTTGGTTTTACCCTCTCGGCCCAGGGCTATGAAGTGGGCGACAAAGCCATGGATTTTACGCTTTTAAATGTTGATGGAAAAATGGTCTCAATGGCTGATTATCCTGATGCCAAAGGCTTCATCGTGATTTTCACATGCAACCATTGTCCTTATTCAGTGGCTTATGAAGACCGTAAGATTGCACTTTCGAAACAATTTGAGCCATTGGGTTATCCCGTTATTGCTATCAATCCTAATGATTCTACCTTGCAACCGCAGGACAGCTATAGCCAGATGATCGTTAGGGCAAACGAAAAACAATTTCCCTATCCTTACCTGCTCGATGCTGACCAAAGTGTTTTCAAAACCTATGGTGCAACCCGAACACCACATGTGTTTATACTCAATAAGGAAGAGGGTGATTTGATTGTAAAATATATCGGTGCAATCGACAATAATTATGAGGATGCTGAGGAGGTGACAGAAAAATATGTTGAATCAGCGATCGCATCTCTCCAAGAGGGGGGAAATCCTGATCCGGCATTTACAAAAGCCGTTGGTTGTACGATAAAATATAAGAAGTAGAAAACGAGAATTAGATTTCCGCTTTCTTCCCTGTAAAAGCCATTAGCTGTTTGATATTCATGTGATAAATAGAAATAATATAGTTTCGTTTGTTATTTTTGCAAAACTTTTCCGCAGCAAAACCTTGAATTGGAAATTTAATAAATCTCAAAACCTATGTTTAAAAAAATTTATCTTGTTATTGTGATTACTACAATACTTGGGGCTTGTGCAGCTCCCGAAAAGCCGGATCATTCAGATAATCCGTTCTTTTCAGAATATGATACGCCTTATGGCATTCCCCCTTTCGAACTGATCGAAACGGATCATTTTATGCCTGCTTTTGAGGCTGCGCTGGAAGAGAATAAAGCAGAAATTGAAGCCATTGTAAATCAGCAGGCTGAACCAACTTTTGCCAATACCATTGAAGCCTTTGAGCGGAGTGGGAAAATGCTCGATAAGGTCAGTTCGGTGTTTTATAACCTTAACTCATCGCTTACCAGCGATACCATGCAGGCTATAGCACGTGAGCTTTCGCCCATGATGTCGAAACACGGCGACGACATCATGCTTAATCCTGAGCTTTTTGCCCGGATAAAGTCAGTTTACGATAATCGTGATCAGTTTAACCTGAACGAAGAGCAGCACATGCTACTCGAAAAAATGTACAAGCGTTTTGTTCGTGGTGGTGCTTTGCTGGATCAGACAGCACAGGATCAGTTGCGTAAAATGAACGAAGAGCTATCGATGCTTTCGCTTCAGTTTGGTGAAAATATTCTGGCCGAAACAAATAAATTTGAGGTCGTTATCGACGATAAAAGCCGCTTAGATGGTATTCCGGATAATTTCCTGGCTGCTGCCGCCGAAGCCGCTACCGAAGCCGGCTACGACGGAAAATGGCTTTTTACACTGCAAAAGCCCAGCATGTTGCCTGTGCTGCAGTATGCTAACGATCGCGACTTGCGTGAAACCCTTTTCAATGGCTACATCATGCGTGGCGACAATAACGATGATTTTGACAATAAAAAGAACTTAAGCCGTATGGCAAGTTTGCGTGCTCAAAAGGCTCAGTTGTTGGGTTATAAAAATCACGCTGCCTTTGTTCTGGAGCAAAATATGGCTAAAAATCCCGAAACCGTGAATGAGTTTCTGGATGAACTAATCGCTGCTGCTATGCCAATGGCCGAAAAAGAAGCAAAAGCGCTGCAACAACTGATCGACAAACGCAAAGACGGCATCACCCTGCAGCCATGGGATTGGTGGTATTATGCCGAGATGCTGCGCAAGGAAAAATTTGATCTTGATGAAGCTGAGATGCGTCCATATTTCAAGCTCGAAAATGTTCGTGATGGCGTATTTGAGACTGCTAATCGCCTTTGGGGACTTCAGTTTGTACCAAAACCTGATTACCCCAAATACCATGAGGATGTGCAGGTGTTTGAGGTTACAGAAGCTGATGGCAGCCATATAGGAGTGTTATTCATGGATTTCTTTCCGCGAGCTTCCAAACGTGGCGGTGCCTGGATGAGCAGCTTCCGTAAGCAATACCGCACAGCTGAGGGCGAAATGGTAACGCCAGTCATCACTACGAATTTTAATTTCACAGCGCCTTCTGCTGGTAAACCTGCCTTGTTGAGCTGGGACGAAGTGCAAACTACTTTCCACGAAATGGGACATGCTTTTCATGGCTTGCTTTCCAACTCAACTTACAACAGTTTGAGTGGTACTTCAGTTCCCCGCGATTTCGTTGAGTTGCCTTCTCAAATTATGGAACACTGGGCTGCCGAACCTGAAGTGATGGCGTTTTATGCCAGACATTACGAAACCGGCGAAGTGATTCCTCAGTCGATATTGGATAAGATGGAGAAAAGCGCTACTTTTAATCAGGGCTTTGCCATGGCAGAATTCCTTTCGGCTGCTGCCCTGGATATGGATTGGCATACCATCACAGATGCTAAGGAATATGATGCAATTGAATTTGAAAATAACTCATTAAAGGAAACCGGCCTGATTCCGGAAATCGTGGTGAGGTACCGCAGCCCGTATTTTAGTCATATCTTCTCAGGTGGATATTCTTCGGGTTACTATAGCTATATTTGGTCGGAAGTGTTGGATAGTGATGCTTTTGAAGCCTTTAAAGAGCATGGACTTTTTGATCAGGAAACCGCACGTTTGTTCCGCGAAAATGTACTTACCCGCGGTGGTACAGCCGATCCAATGGAGTTATATGTGGCTTTCAGAGGTCAGGAACCTACAAAAGATGCTTTGTTAAGAAACAGAGGATTGATAAACTAAAAGTTGAAGCTGAATAAGCAATAAAAAAGTCCGGGGCATCGCTCCGGACTTTTTTTAATATTCATACTGTTTTGCGTTTGATTCAACAAATCAACAGCAAAGTTTAATAATCTTCTTCGTCATCTTCAAAGGCATCTAAATCAAAATCCAGTAAATCATCAAAATTTTCCAGTGCTTCATCGTCTTCGTCAGTAGGATTGTAGATAGAGATTCTACGATCTCGTTTACTGGCAGTGGCATGTTTTTTTACTGGTTTGCGTACAAAGTCATCATCCATTTTTTCGGGACTACGCGACTTTTTCTTCGTCGTTTTCATGATTGCGTTTTTTACAATTTTAGTTTGTTATTAATGAATTGAAATAATAGACGGGTATAATTGTTTCAACCTTGATTGATCAACTTATTAAGTGAATAGTTTGCTGGGAATGAAATGTGGAGATTCATTTGTCTAAATGGTAAGTATTGGAAGTATCTGTACAATAGGCATTTGATTCGTTGTGCAATGATAAGATTTTTCTTTTTTCAAATGCAAGTGTTCTGCGAAATATTTTTGTAAAATTTTTATGTTAAACTTGTAATGTACATATAATCAAGGAAATAAATGCTTATTGATTAAGTCCCACAATTGTATGGAATTGCACAAACTAAACTGGAAAAGCATTTACGGTTTCTGTTGGTCAGCAGGAATACCAATAATAAAATTACTTCCCTGGCCTTCTGCTGATTCCACGCGGATATTAAAATTATGGGCTTCCAGAATTTTTCTTACAATGCCCAAACCCAGGCCGGTTCCTTTTTCTCCAAATGTTCCCATCGTGCTTTTGCGCGTAAAGCCTTCAAATAATTTACGACTCACCGATTCGGGCATACCAATTCCGGTATCGCGTACAAAAACCTCGTAAAAGTCTTTGCTTATGCGGCTTCCAATGGTAATAGTTCCTCCTTCGGGCGTAAATTTAACAGCGTTTCCGACCAGATTATTCAATGCCTGACCAAGCAGGGTTTCATCGGCCACTAAGTCAAAATGGCTTTGACTCTCGAAATCCTGTACAAATTTGATAGATTTTTGTTGTAGTTTCATTTGTTGCATGCGTTCCACATAAGCACCCAACTCACTAAGCTTGATAGTTTTCAGATGTAGTTTAAAGTTTCCAAGTTCCAGATTCGACCAATGGTAAAGCTTGTCATTATAATCAAGTAATCGTTGCATTTCATCGCTGATGTCATTTAACAGCTCTTTTTGATTTTCGTTCAGTTTTTGCAGCATATCCTCATCCTGCAAAAGCAAGTTAGCAATGCCTATCACAGCTCCAATCGGCGAACGCAAATCATGTGAAACAATAGAGACAAACTGATTTTTAAAGTCGAGAAGCTTTTTCAGTTCACGCTCGGCACGGGCAAGCTGATCAAGTGTAAGCTTTTGTTCGCGGGCTTTTTGGATCAGTTGATTGTCTTGTCGTCCTTCTCTGTTAACTGATTTGATTAGTAAATAGTTTATTTGATCGTGATGGAGTGCAATGGCCTTAAGGTAAATCTGTCGGCCGGTAATGGTTTCTTCTTCCCAGATACCGGATTCAATTTTGGAATCTGATTTTCCATCCCAGCACGAAGCAGCTTCATATTGAAATACTTCGATAAATGGAAAGGCTTCAGTCATTGCCACCTGTTGCAGCTTGAGCAATTTGGCCTGTTGAAGTTCTTTCATCCAAACAGGTTGACGTCCAAGTGGTTTGTAAGTTTCATTTTCATAGATGAAGGTAGCATAATCCAAGAGGTGAAAAGCTGAAAAATGCGTGTTATCAGCCTGTTTGGGAGTATTCTTGTCTTTTAAGCGTGAATTGTTTACCTCCTGAAGTAACTGCTGAAGCTGTTCTGCATTACGCGTTTGATCGACAAAAAACACCCAAAAATGCATCAATTCATCTTCAACGATATGTATTTCGGCATAATGACCAGTTTTAATCTGAATATGAGGCAATACCATTGGATTGATCATAGGCGGAATCATGCCTGTGAGAAAAGGAGCAAGTGTTTCAATTTCAACGTTTTTCTCTGGTTTTTTGTCCAGGTATTTATCAATTGATCCCATCCAGTTGATCAATTGTCCGTCTTCGTTCAGTTGCAGTATTGCCAGGCCAATATAGGGCGGGATTTTGCTTATGATATAGTCAGTAATAGCATCTGTAAATTCTGGTCGGTTCATGATCATTAGTGGTTTTGAAGCATATTTTGAGTGAGCTGAACGAAGGCGTTTTCTACGTTAATACCGTCCTTAGCGCTTGTGCGTATTATTTGCCATCCCTTTTGGATTAAAGTTTCAATTTGATTTTCAGTAATTTCCCATGTGTCTTGTAAATCCGATTTGTTAATCAACAAAATAAAGGGGGCATTTTTTGTTACAGAAGAGGCCATTTCATGCAGTTTAATTGCAGTGTCGTAGGTGTCGGCTCTTGTTCCGTCAGCCACTAAAAAATAGCCAGACGAACCAATCAAATAAGTGGGTTTCACCTTCATAAAGTCATCCTCGCCATGGATGTCCCAAAGCAGCAGTGTAACTTCTTTGCCGTCAATACTGAGTTCTTTTTGATCGATTTTTACGCCAATTGTAGTTTGATATTTCTCGCTAAAAATACTGCGTACAAACCTTTGCACAAGGCTTGTTTTTCCAACAGCGAAAGCGCCAACCATGGCAATTTTTTTCTTTATCATTCGAATCTATTTTTCTGCTACGTTAAAACTAACACTTCTAACTTCTTCTTTATTAGCAAGATCTTCATTGTAAATCACTTTTGCTTCAAGCAATTCGTCTGGAACTCCAGCTTCGAGGAGCAAACCTATAAAGTTTTCTGCACGCGACAATGCAACGCGTTCGTTTGCAATTGTATTTCCAGCTTTTGATGTAACTGATTGAACCTGAATTTTATAGTTTTTATTCTTGCTATGATTATACTCATCAAGCAATAAAGCTGCACTGGTTAGATTACTAAATTGGTTTTGTTGTTCATCATTCATCTTAAGTTCATTCACATCAAAGATAAAGCGGTAGGAAGCAATATCCTTGATAATCCAGCTGAGGTCGATAGGTGGTTCATCACTTATTTTCAAATCATCAACATTCAAACTATGCACGCCCCATACTTTATGGAAGTTATTGTGCAGCAAATCATGCCAATCTGCTTTGCATGTTCCGCTTACAAATAAAATTCCTTTGTCATAAGTAAACTTTACTGTTTCGGGAGGTGAAAGGACTTTTTTTGCTCGAACAATCACAATGGAACTGTCGAGCGAAACAAATGGCTTAAAGTGGAAAACAAATTCATCGGCGGCAAAAGCTTGTTCATCCAGTATTTCCTGAGGCTGACGCGCCAATTCATCTTTTAAACCATAAAACCAAAGCAGTCCGTTTTGCTTTTCGGTTTGCGAAATTAAGTAGCCGTTTTCACTTTTAAAGGCCTCCGTTAATGCTTTAAACCTGATGTTTTTTTGTATTTTTTGATAGACCAGATACCCTATTCCTGTGAAAATCAACAGTAAAATAATCAAAGCAAAGTAGGGAGGTTTTTTACGCTGATCCTTTTTCTCTTTTCTCAAGCAGGGCTTTAAAAATTTTGAAGTATGAGCAAAAACAGCCGTTTCACCTTCAAATTTTTCCAAATCCGGGCGATGGTTATAATGCACGGCTTCGATGGCTTCCTTTAAATCGAGCCGCAAATCTGGTGGTGGATTGCCATCCACAACAGCTGCAACAATCGCATGCGGACCCTGCTCAATCCACAAATTTGTTTCACCAATTTTAATGGTCTCTACGCCATCTCGTTCGTTCGAATGGAAGGAGTCTCTTACAAAATCACCAATAGCCGAAAGCATTGATGCAACCATATCCGCTTCAACTTCAGCTACATGATCTGCTTTTTCGTGATGGAGCAAAAGTGCTGATTCACGATGGATTAAAAAGATATGCTTCACCTGAAAAAGGTAAGCATGTGAAAGCATTATTTCAAGGTAAGAACTTTTACTGAAAAGCGCCTGCATGCGCCATTTGAGGTGTTTTGGCGAAAGGCCCGATTCAAGTCCCTGATTTAAGGATTCGATCAGTCGTTTTAAGTCTTCGGATACAGCTTTCCGGATGGCCGGTCCCATTATGGGGAAAAGAAGATTGGCAAGACGCTGCGGGTTTTTTTCAATGCTCTCCTGAATCATTTCCTCAAAAAAAGGAAGTAAATCAGCAATGTGCACACTGCCTTTTTCGAGTAGCTGACGGATAGAAAAGGGGAGGAGTTCGCTGATTTCGACAGCAAATTCGTGCGGGTCTGTCATGAGTCTTTGCAACCTGTGCAGCGCAGGCTGTTCAAGTCCTGTAATCAATGTTCTTAGTTCATCTAACTGAGCCTCATTGAGCTTTTCTGATCCTTTGAGGTGGTTGTTATCGTCCATATTTAGTGAGGTTCGTTGCTGTCAATCTATTCACTTTTATTGCTGTCGCTTTTGTCTGACAGGCTTAGCGCAAGTTCCGACAATAAAACGGCCATAGCAGATCTGTCGATCTTATTAACTTGCAAATCAGCAAGTTTTTCGCCCCATTGCTTTTTCGTAGCAGCCAATTCTGTATTGAATCTGTTTTCAAATTCTTGTTTTATAAGTTGCTGTTTTTCTTGCAATTGATCAACTTCTTTTCGTAATGCTTCGAGCCCTGTACTTAGGTTTTGAAGCATTTTGATGTTGCTTTCTAGATCAGTTTTAAGCAGATCAAACTGTTTCTGGTTTTCTTTACTGATCTCGTTAATGGATTTTTTAAGCGCTTCCGAACTTTTTTCGTCAAGATCTTGTAATTGTTTGCTCCATTTTGTTTCGGCTTCATCAAGCAGGAAAGTGAATTGCTGATCCAGCTTTAAAAAGCGATTTTCGATTTCAGCGATATTATTTCCAAGCACAATTTCCCGTATCCTGGAAATGCTTTCGTTTGATTGACTCATATGCGCGACGTTTAAGGTTAGTCTGATTAATCTTGTAAAGATAAGATCCTTTTGGATACTTGATCGTTATCAGGTCAAAAAAAACTCCTTTTATAAGATGAAAGCTAATGACTTAAAGCATGATAGGATGAATTTTTGAAATTTTTAAGGTATGGTTTTTTATTATCTGGAATTGTTTACTGGTATTTTTTCCAGCCAAAAGCATTACTTTCAATTTATTTTAACAGGCTAATATTCAACAAAACTACTTCAATCAATGTTAAGATTCCGGTAATCGGGTGCGTAATTTTTATGTAATTTTGCCGCCCTGAATTTTTATTGAATAACAGACTAAAATACAAACGAATGAACCTGCGTGCATCTCAAGATAATGTGCATGAATTGCTCGAAACGCGACATTTAACGCCTACTGCTTATGTGCTGAGAATCAGCCGGCGTGGGTTGAAATTCAGAAGCGGACAGCACATCCTCTTAGGCGAAGCAGGGAGTATCCACAACAGAGAGTATTCTGTGTATTCAGCTGAAGGAGACGACTTTTTCGAAGTTTTAATCAAAGAAGTAGATGAAGGTTTGGTGAGTAAACAACTGAAAAAGTTTAAACCTGGCAGCAAACTACAAATTGAAGGCCCTTTGGGATTTTTCACTATTGAACCTGAGCTGGTTGATACAGCTAAATTTTTATTTGTTGCAACAGGTACCGGAATTGCACCTTTCCATAGTTTTGTTCGTTCCTATCCCGAATTGAATTATAAATTGATTCATGGTGTGCGTTATGCCAGCGAAGCTTACGAAAAGGAATCCTATGATCCTGAGCGCTTTGTGTTGTGCACCTCGCGCAATGCAGATGGAAATTTCAATGGTAGGGTAACGGATTACCTCAAAGCAAATCCGGTAAGTCCGGAAACACATTGTTTTCTTTGCGGAAACTTCGAAATGATTCATGAAGTATTTGAAATACTTGAACAACAAGGTATTCCGCCACAGCAGGTACACGCTGAAGTTTATTTTTAAGCATTAACTGAGAATTCTTATGCAAAAATATCACCTTATTTCATTGGGTTGCCAGATGAACCTTTCGGATACAGAAAGGGTGAAAACGGTACTCCATGAACTTGGATTTGAACCGACTGAAAACGAAATGGAAGCTAGTGTTTTAGGGATAATCGCCTGTTCGGTTCGTCAAAAGGCTATCGATAAAGTTTATTCACGCATCGCCAAATGGAATAGACTAAAGCACCGGAAAAACTTACTCACTTTTGTTTCGGGCTGTATCTTGCCTTCGGATAATGAACGGTTTCTCAAGCTTTTTGATCTGGTGTTTCCAATGAGCGAACTCCCGCACTTACCTGATATGATCAGGCAATACGGAATTGTGACACCCGCTTCGCTGCGCCAAACGGATGATGGGCTCGTTTCAAAAGTGAAAGCAGAAACGATTAAGCCACGGGATGGCGTTGGTTTTTTGCTGGAGGATGTTAAACTGCCCAAAAAGCCTGCTGCTCCTAAGCTCAATCCCGGAAAAGATATTGATGAGTTTTGGCATGTAGAACCTACTTATACATCTGATTTCGAGGCCTTCATTCCTATTCAAAATGGCTGTGATAAATTTTGTACTTTTTGTGCGGTGCCTTACACCCGTGGCCGGGAGGTTTCGAGGCCATCACAGGAAATACTGGATGAACTGGAAATGCTTGTAAACAAAGGATATAAGTCAATTACTTTGTTGGGGCAAAATGTAAATTCCTACGGACTGGATAAAAAAGGCGATGAAATTAGCTTTGCAGAACTTTTGCGCAGGGTAGGGGAGTTTGGCCAAAAATCCGGGAAAAAGTTTTGGGTATATTTCACCTCACCCCATCCGCGTGATATGACGGATGAAGTGATCGAAGTGATTGCACAATACGACTGTTTGGCCAAACAAATTCATTTACCTGTTCAAAGTGGTGATGATAAGGTACTGATGCGGATGAACCGCAAACATGCTATGGACAAATACAGGCATATCGTACATACAATCAGAGCTTTAATTCCGCAGGCAACACTGTTCACGGATATTATTGTTGGCTTCACCGGCGAATCTGATGATCAGTTCGAAAATACCCGCAAAGCCATGGAAGAGTTCAAATACAATATGGCCTATATTGCGCAATACAGCGTCAGACCAGGAGCTGCCAGCCTGCGCCGGGAAGA
Organism: Bacteroidales bacterium; assembly: GCA_018399335.1. Lineage (GTDB taxonomy): Bacteria > Bacteroidota > Bacteroidia > Bacteroidales > F082 > UBA5536. The sequence goes on from JAGYNM010000015.1 coordinate 14,247, forward strand.
CATGTGCCTAAGAAAGCCAAAAAAGCAGCGTTATCATATACTCACAGAGGAACTTATGCTATAGTGTCGGTTTATAATGAGCAGCTTGTCATGGGAAAACGCTTATGTATTAGTTAGAGGAAACAGATAGAAAAGCTGGCTTTTGACTGATATACCGAAGGAAAACTTGTAATACGCTTTAGCAGCAATGATGAAAACCTGATCGGACAAATAGTTGAAGTTAAGGTTGAAAGTGCCAGTTCCCTATCGCTCGAAGGAAGTCTGGTGGATGGTAAACCAAATGGCATGATAAGGAAATTAGAATGAAGAAATTGCTTTTAAAACATTGGGTTGCAGACTCAACCAGTGAAGAAATAGACGCTGGCTTCATGATTTCATAAGGGAAGTTATCAGATAGTAAATTATAGTGAGCCAGCAGATGTCATAGTGGTCAGTGTAAACACATGCACTGTCACAATCAGTGGATCAAAAATCAAGACAGACCATTCATCAGGCCACCAAAGCAAACTCGATGAATGATGCCGTAACAGGTTGTATATAACAAACCACAAGCAATCTTTTGCAGGCTTCCTCGAAACGCCCGGGATTGAATTATGGTGGATAATGATCACAAGACTTCATTTAGTTTGATAGAATCACATTTCAGGGAGAAACATCCCAGATCCTGAAGGCTTTGATGAAGATTTATCAGCTACGATCCGGGCATTCAAGACCTTCATACACGCAGCCTGATTGACCCATTGGTGCGATAATTTCGCACCTTCTGCATCATACACCATCCGTGCGGTAGAGCGGTAGTTACGCCCGGTGTCGCGATCCTGGGACAATATCCGGGAGGTTGCCGACGCGGTTTGCAAGAGAGGCAGCGCTCACTGGCAGCGAACATTTGGCCGGTACGATTTCAGGGGCGCACCCGGAACAATTGGCAGCAAAAATTGGAGTTGCCTGGCGATTTCAGACTCGGATTTCCATAGAGCCTGATGGTTTTACACCTCATTTTGAATTGTTTCAGCATGAGAAGCTTTGTTCAGCACCCTTCATTTATGCCTGCAAAAGCGGGTCAGAGGCTATCTTATTGAAGATGCGCAGGATGTACACTGGCACGCGAGTTTTTGTGCCAGTTAGCAGGAATAGTCTGGGGATCGCCATCCTGATTTTGCACTGACTTATAGATAGTTATCATGGTCCCTATGAGGATGAGAAATGACTTTGATGACTGTGTACAGTGTTGCCAGATTATGTTTGTTCATAATATCACCTTTAAAGCAGTGCCAAAAGCGAACGCCGTGCCAAAGAATAATAGCTACCAACAAAAAGATGAAAATGCAGTGTTTCTGAGACTGAAAAAAATCTTGGAAGAGGAATAAAATACTGTATTTCAATCAGATGATTGGTAAACCCCAACGAATGTTGACTGAAAGGATCTCGGCAGATGGTATTGCTGTGGGTTATGGGAAAAATTACCTCTAAGAGTGAAGGTAAATGGTTTTGAATGTAACTAATTCATCAATGTTTTGCCATGAAAGTATCTATCATGGCAAGGAGAAAGAGCTCTGGGCAAAACATTAAGCTAAGGAATTAAGGAAAACTTTTAAGAGTGTTTTAGTTCGAAAATATTTTTAATTTTGCAGCCCGAAATAAAAAGAAACTTTTAAGCGAATGATATGGCAATCACAAATCGTCGATCAAGAGAATCCGTCAAACAAATGCAAAACGCTTGCACAACCGTTATTATGCAAAAACAAATGCACATAACAAGAAATTCAGGAAGTCTTACCGACAAGTTGAAGCAGAAGCAAAACTACTCTGCTGTTTATGCAATGATCGACAACCACAAACGTGGCATCATCCACAATGGTAATTTGAAATCGAAGATCACAAAATACAGCGCAACTATCTTAAAGATTGGTTGTATTGCTAAGAAATTAGCCTCTTCTCAAGCAGAAGGGGCTTTTTTAGTTTGAGGAAATAGCGTAATTTCGCCCCCAAACAACATAGTAATGACCATCTATCCGGAAAATTCCAGAAAATCGATCACAATGGGCAGAAGATGACGTCCCAGAGAAAACTATTAGCCAAAGGAAAGGCAGAATTTAGCGACGCCGAATTGATAGCCATTGATTGGTTCGAAACTCCATCCGAATCGGCAGTTGAGCTTTCCAGAAGAATTTTGCAAACAGCGCTGATGTACTTATTGAATTGTCGCGCATGAGCGTTAGTGATCTTATTAAGTTTGTGTTGAACTGGCGAGGCTAAAGCGAATCAAAGCGGCACTGTGGCAGCCTTGAGCTGAAGGCTTTGATGGTCGGCCGCGCCCGTGGAGCGAAAGCGTATTGTTACCAGCAGAGTATACGCTTTGAATACCAAATGCCAGCATGGTTGATCTGCATTATGAGCAATTCTGGGTTTTATTGCTCGATCAATCCATCAAAGCGATTGAATGGTCTAGGCATAGCGATGGTGGAATTGCCGGTACAGTGGCTGACCAAGCGGACGCAAAAACTGCCATCGAGCGAAATGCTGCAGCACGATACTGTGCCACAACCATCCCTGGGGACAGCTCAACCCAGCGATGCTGATGGGTGCTGATGTAAAAAAGTTGTTTCAAAGTGGTAAATGTTGCACAGAGTGATTGATCATCTGATAATTGACATGATCAATACTTTAGCTTTTCTGATGAAGGAGTTTATAAACTGAAATGAATTAATATCAGATCCTAAGCATGATCAAAATTGTAACCATCACCAGCCAGGCCTCAGATTATCAAGGCAGCGCATTGAGGAGAGCCATTAAAAATAGTTTTGTAAGGATCGAATTCAAGAAATTATTAGCATACCGGTCAGTATTGATGAAAATATGTCGGAAAGTTTCTTTCAGGGAATTAGGCATTCCGCTGCCGGACGAATAACCTGAATGTTGGATCGGCTTCGCGCGGTGTAACCGCATGAATGATCGAAGGGATAGAAGAAATTTTGATCAAAGAAAAACCCCGCCTGGCTGGTGCTTTATGGTGATAATTAATTCAACTCTCGCTGGCGCTGTGGCGGCTTCCAAGATTCACATCCACCGGGCATATATCAGCTGGTTTGGCGTCGTTTAATAAAGCTATGCCCGGTAAACTGAATCGATTTTGCGCGATCATTGTTCTACCTTACTTTTTCGCCTCACCGAACCGGATATAAAAACTTGATCCATGAAGGCTTAATCCCGATAATCAACCTACATTGCTGTTGATAATCCCGGAATTTATCATTGTGGTGATGTGATGTACGACAATAGCCTGCATTTTGCTGGGCTTAGCGCGAAACAATCACAGGTGTTGAAAAACAACCAATTGATAGCTGATCAGTATATTTTGGTGTACTATCCTATCGCAACAACAATACTGATGGGAGCCGGAAAGATTACAACAAATTCTTGAGGCCTTATTAGAAATTGTCAGGCAATCGGGCAACAAATTGCTTCCGTTGCATCCCAGAACCAAGCAAATTGCCTAAACTAATTTGTCTCCTGAATACAATATCAGGATGTGATATCGAACCCTTGGTTCATCTGATGGAGCCTGTTTCCTTTGGATATGATCAAGGCTTTTGAACAAAATTCCAGTCATATAATTACTGACTCGGGAGGAGTGCAGAAAGAAGCGTATTTTTCCAAAAGCCCTGCATCATTTTAAGACCAGAAACCGAATGGAAAGAGATAGTAGAAGGCCTCAGCCTAAATTGCCGACAGCCAAAACTAAAATCCTTGCTGCCTGGAGTCGTTTTGTATAGTTTCCGCCATTGGATTTTCCTTTCTTTGATTTCGCGATGGACAAGCTGCACGTTTTATCGCTGAAGGAGTTGATATTGCAAAGTCAGATCAGCAAATAGATTAGTGTTGGTAAAAGAGAATTGCAAGTTTTTCAAAATGAGTCGGCTTAGGGTTTGGATGAAATAAAAATTAGCTTTACTTTTGCACTCCGATTTTACAAAATTATTCACTTTAATTAATTAATTATGAACCAGTACGAAACCGTTTTCATTGTAACTCCCGTTTTGTCTGAAGAACAGATGAAGGAAGCGGTAAAAAGATTTCAGGAATACCTGAAAACAAATGGTGCCGAAATCGTGCACGAAGAACACTGGGGTATGCGCAAACTGGCTTACCCAATTCAAAAGAAGTCCACAGGATTTTATCACCTGGTGGAATACAAAGCCGACGGACAACTGATTGCTGACTTGGAGCTGGCTTTCAAACGCGATGAGCGTATTATTCGTTTCCTTACTGTTAAGCTCGACAAACATGCGATTGCTTACAACGAGAAGAAACGCAAGAAAGCAAAAGAAGCTAAAGGTGAAACTGCTAAAGCTTAATCGTTAAAACTTCAAAAAATTAAAAAAATGGCACAAGGAAGCTCAGAAATAAAATATTTGACCCCTATTGCAGTAGATACCAAAAAGAAAAAATACTGCCGTTTCAAGAAAAATCGCATCAAGTATATCGATTATAAAGATGCTGATTTCTTGTTGCGTTTTGTTAATGAACAAGGTAAAATTTTGCCACGTCGCATTACAGGTACCTCCACAAAGTACCAGCGCAAGGTTTCACAGGCTATCAAAAGAGCCCGTCACCTTTCGTTAATGCCGTATGTAGCTGATTTATTGAAATAAATAGGAGGACAATAACAATGGAAGTAATTCTTAAACAAGATATTGCAAACCTGGGATACACCAACGATATCGTAAATGTAAAAGATGGTTATGCGCGTAACTATCTCATCCCAAACAAGATGGCAATCATTGCCAACGAAACAAACCGAAAAGTACTTGAAGAGCTGAAACGTCAGCAATCCTTCAAAGAAGAAAAGGTTAAGAATGAAGCACTCGAAATTGCAAAAGCACTCGAAGGAATGCAGCTGCGTATTGCTGTTAAAGCTGGTACTTCAGGAAAAATCTTTGGTTCGGTAAATAGCGTCATGATTGCCAACGCAATCAAAGAAGCAAAAAACATCGAATTGGATCGCAAACGCATCCATCTCAACGAAGATGCTATAAAAGAGTTAGGTAGCTACAAAGCTAAGATTAAGCTTCACAAAGAAGTACAGCTTGATGTTGACTTTGAAGTATTTGCTGAATAGTTCAGCTTTTCCTAAAAAACTTTTTAACTTTACTGCCCGGTGTCTAAGCGACATCGGGTTTTTTTTATGGTATCCAAATCAGAGATAAAATTCATTCGCAGCCTGGCATTAGGGAAATTCAGAAATAAACACCATCAGTTTGTTGCCGAAGGCCTCAAAATTGTGGAGGAGATGATGCTGACCGGAGGTTTTAAGTATAATTTGTTCGTGTCGGCTAGTCAACTCGAAAAACTCCCGCCTACTCTGGCAGGTGCAGATTGCGAAGTGGTATCTGACTATGAAATGAAACAAATGAGTCAGCTTACAACTCCACCGGGAGTTTTGGCAATTGTTGATATTCCTGATTACAGCTTCAGTTTAGCTGAAATGAAAACCGGATTACATGTGGTTTTAGATGGTATCCGCGATCCTGGTAACCTGGGTACGATTATCCGCACTGCAGAATGGTTTGGTGTTCAGCATGTCTTTATCAGCCCCGATACGGTTGATCCTTTTCACCCAAAAGTTGTTCAGGCCACGATGGGATCTGTTTTCAGGGTTCAGCTTCATGAAATCGAGCTCAGCTCTTTTCTGCACAAATGCCAAAATGATGGTTTCAACGTATATGGGGCTGTGATGGATGGGTCAAATATTTATCAGACAGCACTTAAAACCGATGGCACTTTTGTGGTTATAGGCAGTGAATCTCATGGTATAAGTAATGCCTTAAAGGCACTGATCAAACATCCGGTAACCATTCCATCCTACACTTCCGGAGCGATAGGAACAGAATCTTTGAATGCTTCTGTCGCAGCGGCGATATTATTGGCCGAATTCAGGAGATTAGGAGCATAGCTTTGCTTTGCTAAGGATCAGAAAAAGACAGGAATTTGCCTGAGAAAGTGAACTTTTTAGCGGCTTCTAAGGTTTAATAGTTGTATTTTTGCACCAGAAAAAATTACTACTATGTTACTAAAACTCATATTGCTCAGCATTGTAATTGTAGGTTTAGCGATTGCAGGAATTGCCATCAAAATGTTTGTTCAAAAAAACGGAGAGTTTAAAAAACAATGCAGCAGCATGGATGCTGATGGTAATCGTGTTGGTTGTGCCTGTGGTGGCGGTGAGGGCTCCTGCGAAAACAAATCAATCGAGGCACATCATCATCACGCTTAGCCATTTTATTCAGTCAGATAGGCCTCGAATCCAGACGTCCATTCTGTAACAAATCCCTTGTCTTTATCCCAGCTTATAAAATAAGCTTCAATTGATGGATTCTTTTCAATCAGTTCCAACGATTTTTCACGTCCCATAACTAAAATTGCTGTCGCCAGCGCATCTGCTTCGGCTGCTGAATTGGCTATTACTGTTGCACTTAGCATGCGTTATGCGTAACGGATAACTGGTTTTAGACCACGTATGAGAAAAGCGTTTTCCAGTTTTCTTCTATAATATTTGCGATAACTTCCGGAGGTAGCCAAACCTTTGTCCTGTATCTCAATCACTTGTTGAATGCTTCTTTCGTCATTTGCCTCCAGCGATGGTTTTTCAATTCCAACACGCCATTTCGAGCCGTCGGGTTTAGTTCCTTTCGGCCCTGATTTCGCCTCCTACATCAACAAGATAGCGATCAATGCCTTTTGATTCCAGGAATATTCCCAGCAGATCAACAGAATGACCCTGAGCTATGGCGTTAAAATCGAATCAGTACGAGGATCAGCTTTTATCACTTTTCCGTTTTCTTGCCGACAGTCTGCCAGTTTACAAATGATTTTATGCTATCGACCCGGGCAGTGAGTCATCGGATTTTAATTTAAAGCTAAACCCCAGGCTTCTACAAGGGTGAAACAGTAAAGTCGAAATAGCCATTTGTTTGTCTGGCTATTTTTGATGCTCAACTCACAGTTATACTGAAAATATCGTCAAGTGCTACTGTTGTATCACCTTGATTTACCCTGCTGATGATTGATTGCGAAACCCAAAGTGAGACGGATTGGTCAAAACTGCCAGCAGGCTATCTGCTTCTGATTGAAAGTTCCGGGTTGTTTTTGCATCGTAATAGGTAACAGCAAAATATGTGCCTGTGCTTCGCCCGCAAAGCTTATTTTGTGTTCTTGTTTGGCAGTATCACAACCATAGGTAGTTAATAGAAGTATAAAAGCTATAGTTAATGCATTTTATGGCTTGCATGTTCAATTTTTTCAAAGCTAGTGTATTTTTTCAAAACCTGATTTATAAAAAAAAGCCCTTGTAAAATACAGAGCTTTTAGATTTGTTTTGATATGATTAGCCTCCAAAGCTTATCCCAAAGGTAATCATTCTCCTTGAGGTGGACAAATTTGCAGATCGTCCAGCATTTTAACACTGCATCGTTCATCATTGGTGGTCCGTGGAGGTGGGCTTATCTACTTCTTCGGTTCATGATGTTGCTTAAGATAATTTTCCAGAATCACCTGATGAAGCCAGTGTGACCTTCCAGTTATCTTCCGGTTTTTAGTTCTTGAAAAAGCGCCGCCACATTGAAAGTGTGGGTTATCAAATCCTTTTCGATTGATTCGAAATCTCACGGCAGAAAAGTTCTGCTCGAACGTGGCTACTCATACCAAAAGGTAGTTTCGATGATCAGTTTGGTGTGGAATAATGGAAGTGAGGTGTGCGAACGCATCGGTGCCATTCCGCCCACCACCAGATAAACATCATCTCACGTTTTGTAGGTTTGATATGGAATTTCCGTAAGGGCCGCTTACCAATACTTTGTCGCCTGGCTTATGCGAGAAGATGTAGAGAACAAATACCGGATTTAGCATTCATGAAAGCATTCTTCTTGTGATCCCAAGGTGGCAATGATGAATATTGAGCATCACGATATTTCCTTCGGCCGGGTGATTTCGCCATTGAATAAAAGCGTGCGGAATTGCTCTTCATTGTTTTTCATCTTCAAATCCCACATCTTGAACTTATCCCATCTTTATCGCGGTATTCCGCTTCTACTTCGATATCCCTTGCCAAAGTCAACTTCAATCTTGGGAATATCAATCTGGATATATCCACCTGATTTGGAAATCAAGGTTTTCGCCCTCTGGCAATTTAACAACAAACTCTTTGATAAAGGTCGCAACATTGTGATTGAGATCACTTCGCATTCCCATTTTTTGATGCCAATACCTCGGGTGGAACGCCAATTTTCATGTCCTCGCGCACTTTCACCTGGCAGCCAAGACGCCAGTTGGTTTGTTGTTCTGATGAGAGAAATATCCCTTTTCGGTGTAGGTAGAAATTGAAATCCACTGCCTTCTTTGAATACTGCATTTGCATGTTCCACTTCCGCAGGCAGAAGGCAGAAAATTTGGTTTGTCGAGAGCGTTGATAAAAAGCGGCAGAGTTCGGATCTACTTCCAGCTCTTTTTCATCATTGATCGTGAATCTTTACCTTTCCTTGCGGAGTGAGCTACGGCAAAAGGAGAGAATCCAACCAGTAGTATGATAACCACGAGGAAGAAAATCACACTGATAAGAATTACAGTTCCTGTTCCGCTGCAAGTAATGTCCGCGCTTACTATTTATTTCGTTACCTTCTGCTAATTTGACCTGAGGAAAAACTCATAAAATGCGATTCCCAATAAACCGGTGATTATAAAGGTGATACTTAATCCACAGCAGAGGGCCTGGTATATTATAATACTGGATTTTCTCGCGAATTGCGGCAATACCAACAATGGCTAAAAAACCAACCTACACCTGAACCGAGTCCGAATGAAGTGGTCGAGCAAGTGATTGATATTCACGTTCCTGCATAAAGAGCGAACCACCAAGGATGGTACAGTTACAGCGATCAATGGCAGGAAAAATACTGTTGTATGAATAGAGCGCAGGACTAAATTTTCTTCTAACTACCATTTCACGCACAACCATTGATGCAAGTCGATGGCAGCAATGAAGAGGATAAACTCAGAAAGCTTAGGATCCGTATGCATCAGCAAATTCAGGATCGAGAGCCGGCCAGCGCACCAGGTTTCAGGATATAGTCGTTGAGCAGGTAGTCAACCGGAACTGTAATCTCAATACAAAAGATTACAGCCAGACTAAGCCCCACAGAAGTGTCTACAGTTTTGGAAACGGGCCGATAGGGAGCATATTCCTAAAAAAGTAGTAAAACAACATATTGTTCGCCGGTAAAATAGATCGACAATAGATGTTAAATAGTTCTTGCATAACAATTTAATTTTTTGGTTTGGTTAGTTTTCTTCAATGAGTTCGGGATTGCGCGAGCGTTGAATCCAAATGATGATTCCAACAATGATCAAAGCCATTGGGGGAAGGATCATAAAGCCATTGTTTTGATAACCGATGTTGTAAAAGGCTTCCGGGATAACATGAAATCCCCAGATTGTTCCTGAACCAAACAGTTCCCTTACAAAACCTACCGCAACGAGAACCCAGGCATAACCGATTCCATTTCCAACTCCGTCTAAAATTGATGGCCAGGGTTTGTTGCCCATTGCAAAGGCTTCCAAACGACCCATGATGATACAGTTGGTGATAATCAGTCCAACGAAAACCGAAAGCTGCTTGCTCACATCGTAAACAAAAGCCTTCAGTACCTGGTCAACCAGGATTACCAAAGATGCAATCACTACCAGTTGAACAATTATTCGGATACGTGGCGGAATACCATTGCGCATCACAGAAATTATCAAGTTAGCTAAAGTGATAACAACAATTACGGATAACGACATTACAAAGGCTGGTTTTAGCTTGGCTGTTACAGCAAGTGCCGAACAGATTCCCAAAACCTGCACCGTAATCGGGTTATCAATATTTAAGGGATTGGTGAGCAGTTTACGGTTTTTTGCCGAAAACAGTGGCTCTCTTTCTTGTTTATCAGTACTCATAGTCTATCCTCTTTTTTGAATATACGGAACATAGCTTTCTAAAACATTTTTCAGCATATCATTCACCCCGTTACTGGTGATTGTACCGCCAGAAATGGCATCAACATTATGACGCTGTACATCGGCTGGAAAGTTTTCTACTCCGCCTTTGATCACGCCAATCGAAACAAAATTGCCTTCCTCACTAAAGATTTTTTTGCCGGGAAACTGATCTTCAAATACCGGTGTTTCAATTTCTGCACCCAGACCAGGCGTTTCTGATTTATGCCCGAAAGTGACACCAACAACAGTATTAAAATCACTTTTAAGTGCAATATTTCCCCATACCGGACCCCACAAGCCAACGCCTCTTAAGGGAATGATATTAATGGTTTCACCATCTTTTTCGAGCACATAAAGGGGAAGTTTAAAACCGCGATTCACGGATTTATTATACAGCTGCTCTTTTAGGTTAATTTTAAAAGCTTCACTGTTTTCTTTTCCGGCTCCTTTGAATTCATCTGTTACATTTCCGTTTTCATCGATAACAACCATATTCACCACATAGTCGTTGAAAAGTTCAATGGCGTTATCAGCTGTAACATTCTGGATGCCCGAAGCAGATAAAATACTCTGCATTTTATCTACTGCTTCGTTGCGTTCCTGCATAGGTTTGAGGAGCATGGCTGCTGATGAAAGGATGGCTGCCACTAGTATCACCATCAGGCCGGCATAACGAAAGATATAAGCATTACTATACATAACTCAATTTTTTCAAGTAGTTAAACTTAGGCTGTGACTGCTTTGGCACGTTTTAAGCGCTTTTTGATATTCGATTGAAGCACATAGTGGTCAATCAGCGGAGCAAACACATTCATTAGCAAGATGGCAAGCATCATTCCTTCGGGATAGGCAGGATTGAAAACCCTGATCAAAACTGCTATGAAACCGATCAGGAAGCCATAGTAAAGCTTACCACGATTAGTTTGAGAGGCCGAAACAGGATCGGTAGCCATATAGACAGTACCAAAAGCAAATCCACCCATGATTAGGTGCTGATAAGCAGGAATATCCATATAAGCGTTAGCCCCCCAAAGGTTGAAAAGCAATCCCATTACAAGTCCGCCAGCCACTACGGATGCCATTATTCTGAAACTTCCTATTCCGGTTGCTATCAAAACAATGGCTCCTAAAAGTATTGCTATCGTTGATGTTTCTCCAATACTTCCCGGAATTGTTCCTAAAAACATCGACCAGTCGGAGGGAAGTTTATCTGCATCCAAAACGAGTAAATGACCAAGCGGCGTAGCTCCTGAATAAGCATCAGCCTTTTCTGCAATCCAAACTCTATCTCCCGACATTTCGGAAGGATAAGCAAAGAAGAGAAAAGCACGTGCTGTAAGCGCAGGATTAAGAATGTTCATGCCGGTTCCGCCAAAAACTTCTTTACCAATTACCACTGCGAATGCGGTTGCAACAGCAACCATCCAAAGCGGCACATCAGGTGGCATCACAAGCGGGATAAGCATACCCGAAACCAGAAAGCCTTCATTTACTTCATGACCTCTGGATTGAGCAAAGGCAAATTCAATAGCCAGACCTGTAACATAAGAAACAACGATTACAGGTAAAACCTTCAATAATCCGAATCCGACCATTGGCCAGAAATCGGGAGCCATTCCATTGGAAAGAAAATGTTGATATCCAACATTCCAGATGCCAAAAAGAAGTGGCGGAATCAATGCCAGCACCACAATAATCATGGTGCGTTTCATATCGATGGCATCGCGGATATGCGCGCCACTGTGTGTTACTGTGTTCGGTACAAACAAAAACGTCTCGAAAGCCTCGAAAGTAGAATGCAGCTTTTCAAAGCGACCGCCTTTCTCGAAATGAGGTTTTTGTTTGTCGACAAATTCACGTAAAGCCTTCATTTTTATACTCTTGATTTTTATTTAACTCATTTCTTTACGCATCAGGTCGAGGCCTTTGCGTACGATTTCCTGGATGTTAGTTTTTGAAGTGTCGATCACTTCGCACAGGGCAAAGTCTTCTTCATCTACTTCATAAATCCCCAGATTTTCCATCAGGTCGATGTCTTCTACCATGATGGCTTTGATAAGCTGCATGGGATAGATATCGAAAGGAAATACTTTCTCGAATTCGCCTGTCATTACAAATGCGCGCTCGCCGCCATGATAATTGGTGTCGAGACGGTATTTTTTGTTTTTGAACAAAAATGACGGGAATGAACGCGAAACGCTGAATTTATCGAATCCGGGTAATGCCCATCCGAAAAGCTCATAGTAATTTCCTTCGGGGATTACGGTTACCTGTGAGGGATAAAATCCAAGGTAGCTGTCGAGATCAATTTTGGTTCCAGTCAGCACGTTTCCACTGATGATACGTTTTTCTGTAGCTGAAACATTTCCTTTGGTAAGCGGTTCGATTGCAGCGCCAATTTTGGTTTTGTAATAAGCCGGACGCAAAACTTCAGAACCTGTGAGAGCGATGACTCTTGTTGCATCAAATTTACCGGAGAGGAAAAGCCTGCCGATCGCCAGTACATCCTGTGGATAAAGATACCAAATCACTTCACCTTTATTAAGCGGATCAATTTTATTGATTTGAACGCCTACATTACCTGCCGGATGAGGACCGGAAAACTGATTGATCTGCACCCCTTTGCTATTGGTAAACACCTTTGAATGAGTAGCATTGGCATCAATGTTAAGATGAATCTTTCCTTCGGTAAGTTTGCCGAGAGCATCTATACCTGCCTGGAAATCCTCGCCATGACCGTGAACAATGAGGTCGTAATCTGGTGCCAGCGGAGCAGTGTCGAAAGTGGAGATAAAAATAGCTTTGGGTTTATCAGCGGGATTGGCAATCACAGAATAAGGCCTTTGGCGAATGAAAGGCCAAACACCACTATCGAGCAGTTTTTTAATAACCTTTTCCCGATCCAGCGTTTTTGGATCTTCGGCTTTAAAATCAATGGCTTCATCCTTTCCATCGGCTTCGATCTTAATTTCCAGCAAAACCCTTTTTGCACCGCGTTTTATTTCCTTGATTCTTCCGCTCACCTGAGAGGTGAATACAATGTTGTCGCGGTATTTGTCCTTAAAGAGTGGTGTTCCTGCTTTCACAAGATCGCCCTCTTTAACGAGCATTTTGGGAAATACGCCGATAAAATCTGTGGGTTTGATGGCAAATTGATCCGTGACAAGATCTTTGATGGTCTTCTCGGCTTCGCCTATCAACTTGATATCGAGGCCTTTTTTAATTTTTGTGACGGTTGACATATCTACCTTCATTCATATTTAAATAATTCACAAAGAAACGACTTTAATTTTTTTTGTGAAAGGCCTTTTAGCGAAAAAATGCGGCTGAATTGCCTTTCTTCATCAATACTTTTTTTGATCTGTATCAATAAAATGCTGTTTGGGCTTTGTTTTGGGCTTTTATTGTTACTTTTTGAACACTTTTGACCCATAAAGATTAACAGAATAAATTTATGTTTTATCCTTTTTAATGCAGAATGCTTTACTTTTGTTAGGCTGATATGTTGAATCAATCAAAATCAATCTATGCGTTTGGGTTTTATTAAACTGAACTTACTTACTTCCTTAGTTTTTGTTTTATGGTTTGCTCCGACTAACATACTTTTTTCGCAGCTACCTGAAAATCTTGTTTTTCGTGATGCAGTTTACAAAGAAATCATACAAACTGTTCTTTTACATCCAGTTGATGATCAGTTGGAAGAGCCGCTTATTTTGCTTAACGATCAGCAAGAGAAGCTGAAACTTTCTTTCGATTTACTGGGCGATTATGCCTATACCTATCAATATACCCTGATTCATTGCACACACGACTGGAAACCTTCGCAATTGCAAAAGATTGAATACATCCAGGGTTTTGAGGAAGAAAGAATTGATCAGTACAGATTTTCATTAAACACAATAACTCCTTACGTTCACTATGATGTGTTGTTACCGTCTTCACAGATGCAATTATCCAAGTCGGGAAATTATTTACTTGTAGTTTATGAGGATGAACTTAAGGCAGACCAGCTGTTGCTTTCGAGGCGATTGATGGTTGTAGATCCGCAGGTTGGTATTTCAGCAAAAATTCCCCAGTATGCGCGCAAGCTTTCCGAGGCTACCAAAAAGCAACAGGTAGATGTTGCAATTAGTGCACCTAATTTTTACTTTGATAATCCAAAACAAACGGTCAATTTGTTGATCAGACAGAATTATCGCTGGGATAATGCCGTAAGAGCCTTAAAGCCAAACTATGTTTATCCTGATGCATTAACTTTTGAGTATGAGGACGAAACTTTGTTTGAAGGTGGGAATCAGTTTCGGTATTTTGATATGAAGAGTTTCAGGTATCAAGCCGAGAATATCGAAAGGATTTTTGAAGAACCCGATTACTATACCGTGCGTCTTTGGCCAGATGAAAGACGGGTTTTTGAAGACTACCTGAGCCAGCAAGACTTGAACGGGCGCAAGTTTATCAAAGCCAGAGAGGATCAGGATACTGATATTGAAGGTGATTATGCCTGGGTTGAATTTTTCCTGAAAGCAGATGCGCCTTTTACACATGAGGACGTATATATAATAGGAGCCCTCAATGATTGGAATCTCGATGCGAAAAATAAACTTACTTATAACTATAAACGGAAAGGTTATCAGGCCGCGATGTTTCTGAAGCAGGGTTATTACAACTATTTATATGGTGTGGTTGAGCGCGGGCAGCAAAAGGCCTTTGTTGAGCCGATCGAAGGAAGTCATTGGGATACCAACAACATTTATACACTCTACTTTTATTATACAAAACCAGGAACAGGATACGATCAGCTTATTGGAACTGCTGCTATTCCGTCTCATCCATAGCGTAATTTTTTGGTACTGATCAATTCGTGCATGGAGTTTTAAGGTAAGGATTAATCACTAAACAACGATACATAGCAGTTCTCAAATATTGAAACAAAGTCTTATTTTGGGAAATTTTTAACAGCTCAAAATTGATGTAATAAACAGTATAATATGTAGTTGTGAAATGTGGAGTAATATTTGGAAACGATTATTTAGTTATAAAATCAATCACTATGAAAAAATTATTCCTGACCCTCTCATTCGGAGCCAGTCTTCTTTTTTTGGTATCATGTAATAAAGACACCAAAGAACCCGATGACACACCAAAAACCAGCATGGAAAATCTGGTTGTAAATGCAGGATTTAATTGGTCCACAACGCGAAATGCCAATTTTC
>JAGYNM010000150.1 GCA_018399335.1 Bacteroidales bacterium
CGTAAAGAAACTCAGGATAAGAAAATACGGGAACACCAATTTCCTGCGCTTTTAACAGTTCGGGATTATCAGCTTTAGCATGCATACCCAGAATAACAGCATCAAGACCCGAATGAATTTTCTCAGGAAACCATCCAAATTGTTCAGGTAGCAATCCCAGCTTTTCGAGGCGGCTTCTGGAAGGCTCAAAAATTTCGTCATCCGAACCTGTAATCTGCTCGCCTTTGTGATGAAGTGCAATGGCCAGATTGTGCATCGCACTTCCGCCAATAGCAATAAAATGTAATTGAGCCATACAACAATTTTTGCAAGTGAATTTAGCGGCTAAACTAAGCATTTTAGGCTTATCTGGCTGCAAACAGCAAACAGCAAATCAAAGTTCTCAGTATATTTATCTTGTCGGATTCACTATATTTGCCGGCATCAACAAACAAGAAACTAATACATGAATCAGGAAAATATTGACCAACTCAATCAGGACCTTGCCAATGCTGATGCTTTGACAATTTTATCGCGGGCCGCTGCTCTTTTCCCTGACAAAATAGCTTTTGCAAGTAGTTTGGGATATGAAGATCAAATAATTACACATTTCATTGCAAGAAACGATCTTCCGATAAAGATATTTACATTGGATACTGGTCGTCTTTTCCCCGAAACCTACGAGTTGATTGATCGCACTGTGGCGCGTTATAAAAAAACTATCGAAGTTTATTTCCCGGATTATAGGCAGGTGGAGGAAATGGTTAACCAAAAGGGAATCAATTTGTTTTACCATTCTATTGAAAATAGAAAATTGTGCTGTGGCC
This sequence comes from Bacteroidales bacterium, assembly GCA_018399335.1. GTDB lineage: Bacteria > Bacteroidota > Bacteroidia > Bacteroidales > F082 > UBA5536. The sequence goes on from JAGYNM010000150.1 coordinate 807, forward strand.
TGCGCAAGACAGAACCGCTGAAAAGAGCACTTAATGGACTGGATGCCTGGATCACCGGTTTGAGGCGCGAACAAGCCATAACCCGCACCCATATGCAAGCCATCGAATGGGATGCAATGCATGGCCTCATTAAGGTAAATCCGCTGATCAACTGGACGGCAGAAGAAGTGGAACAGTTCATTAAGGATGAAGGAATACCGTATAACAAACTGCACGACAAAGGCTTTCCGAGTATTGGCTGCCAGCCTTGTACGCGTGCCATAGAACCTGGCGAAGATATTCGCGCAGGACGTTGGTGGTGGGAACAACCCGAGCAAAAAGAATGCGGCCTGCATAAATCCTGATCAAGCTTTCGCGTTTTGCTGATGAACAAATCCATACTACGACTTGCCATTCCCAATATCATCAGCAACATCACAGTACCGATGCTGGGGATGGTAGATCTTGCATTGATGGGCCACCTCGATTCTGCAAGCTATATCGGTGCAATTGGTTTGGGAAGCGTAATTTTTAATGTGCTATACCTTAGTCTGGGTTTCCTGCGGATGGGCACGACCGGTTTCACGGCACAGGCTTATGGCAAAGAAAACAAACCGGAAATCGCTCATGGACTTTATCGCCCGCTTTTAATAGCCTTTTCCCTTGCCATCCTTCTAATAGTCTTACAATACCCTATCGAAAAAATTAGCTTTTTCCTGCTCAATGGAAGCGAAGAAGTAAAAGCGCTGGCACGTGAGTATTTCTATATCAGAATCTTTGCTGCGCCAGCAACCCTTGGCCTTATGGCATTAATGGGTTGGTTTGTTGGCATGCAAAACACCCGTATTCCGATGTTTCTCAGCATTTTTATTAATGCCCTGAATATCGGTTTCAATTTGTTCTTCGTAAAAGTACTGGACATGAATGTTGATGGTGTGGCATGGGGTACTTTATTGGCGCAATATGGCGGATTAGCGTTTGGTGTTTTCCTGCTGCTCAAAAACTTTCGAATGCATTTGCTGCCTTTGCAAAAGCAGGTGCTTTTAAATCTCGAAATGTTAAAACGTTTCTTTAAAGTAAACCGTGATATCCTGATACGCAGCATCGCACTTATTTTGACACTTTCATTTTTTACAAGCGAATCTGCAGGTTTAGGCGATCGCGTGCTGGCACTTAACAGCATGATGCTGCAATACTTTTTCGTGTTCTCTTATTTTATGGATGGATTTGCCTATGCCGGCGAAGCTCTCATTGGAAAATTCACCGGCCGAAATGATACCAAAGCCATCAAAAAAACTATCCGTTATCTTTTGGGCTGGGGAATTAGCCTTAGCTTACCCTTTGTGCTGGCATACAGTATTTTTCATGATCAGCTGATCCGTCTCGTGACAGATAATGCTGCCCTGATTAGCCTTTCGATTGATTATAAATGGTGGATGATGCTAATTCCCATAACAACTTTTGCGGCCTTTATTTGGGACGGGATTTATATTGGCGCCACTGCATCCGTTGCAATGCGTAATACTATGCTGATTGCATCGATTTGTGTTTTCATTCCGGCATGGTATTTCGGATTGCAACATTGGAGCAATCACGGACTTTGGCTTGCCTTCCATCTGTTTATGCTCAGCAGGGGCGTATTGATGACACTTTTCGCACCAAAAGCCCTGAACATATAAGAAAAATTGATGTTTTATTCGTGTGCAAATTGCTTTAGCAACCGATTGCGATCAACAATCCAAATTGTTATCTTTGCCGCCATTCCCTTAACATGTTTGTAAATTAATTTAGCGAATGAGTAAGACAAAAACAGCTGAAAACAAAGCTACTAAATGGAATAAAGAAGAAATTCTTCGTGATTATTATATCGGTTGGCTGAGCCGTAATATCAGTCTTTTAGGACGCAGAGAAGTGCTCACAGGTAAAGCCAAATTTGGGATTTTTGGCGACGGAAAAGAAGTGCCACAGCTGGCAATGGCTAAGGTTTTTGAGCCTGGCGACTGGCGTTCTGGCTACTACAGAGATCAAACTTTTATGTTGGCTGCAGGAATGATGACGCCCGAGGAGCTTTTTGCACAGCTTTATGGTGACACAGATTTGCAAGCCAATCCAGGAAATGGTGGTCGCTTGATGAATAACCACTTCAGCACGCGTATCCTGGATGAGCTGGGAAATTGGAAGAAGCAAACAGATATGAAGATTTCTTCGTGCGACACCTCTCCTACTGCCAGCCAAATGCCGCGTTTGTTAGGCCTTGCCCTGGCTTCAAAATATTATCGACAGGATAAAGCTCTCTCCAAATCAGATTTCTTCTCAAAAAAAGGAAACGAAGTAGCTTTTGGTACAATAGGAGATGCTTCCACATCTGAAGGTCATTTCTTCGAAACCATTAATGCTGCCGGTGTGTTGCAGGTTCCAATGGCTATTTCGATATGGGATGACGGCTGGGGTATTTCGGTTCCAAATAAATTTCAAACCACAAAAGGAAATATCTCCGAAATTCTCAAGGGATTTGCAAAAGAAAACGATTCAAACGGTTACTATATCTATAAAGCCAGCGCATGGGATTATCCCGAACTGATGCGCGTGTATCGTGAAGGAATTGATAAATGCCGCAGTGAACATGTGCCTGTACTCTTTCATATCACCGAATGCACACAGCCTCAAGGACATTCCACTTCGGGTTCGCACGAGCGCTATAAATCAAGTGAGCAACTCGAAGATGAAGCAGGTCGTGATGGCCTTGTTCGCCTGCGCGAATGGATTTTGGAAGAAAAACTGGCCACTGCCGAAGAACTGGACAGCATCGAAAAAGATGC
>JAGYNM010000151.1 GCA_018399335.1 Bacteroidales bacterium
ATTTAGTGAGGTTCTGGCAGCATGCGCAGTTCTGACGTTTGCCTTTGTGGCCACCCGCATCCCTATATATCCTGCCAAAGCAGAAAGAACCGCACCAGTGATAAAGGAAATAACAATAAACCCATTCGAAGTGTCCTCGGTGTAGCTTTTGGCATATAACAGAATTGAAACAGCTGCTACAAAAATCAACAGAATACGATATTCTGCTTTCAGGAAGGCCATTGCCCCTTTTGCAATGTAGCCCGCAATCCGTTGCATTTTTTCTGTGCCCGCTTCTTGTTTGTTTATCCATCTGGATTTCAGTACCATAAAAACAATTCCCAAAAGTGCTGAAATCGGAATCCACCAGATTAAATGATCCATAAATTTGATTTGGTAAGGTGAGTTTTTTTAATTTTTTGTCGGTCGTCTAAGTTTATTAATTAACGAACGCCGCAAAAATACTATCTTACAAGCATTAATCAAAAAAAATATTACGTTAAAAATGAAAAAAATTAACGGCCCGATGTTGAAAAAAATCCTAAAACTCTTGCAAACCATCAAAAGCTCCGTGCAGAAAAAAGCCTATATTTATACCACTTAAAAAAGGACTAAAAAACATGCAAAAAATCGCATTAGAAATTACAGGAATGTCTTATAGTCAGTCACAAAGCGGGGCATACGCACTCATCTTAGGAGAGAAAGGAGGGCAACGAAAACTACCTATTATAATAGGTACATTCGAAGCGCAATCGATTGCACTTGGATTGGAAAAAATGAAGCCTGCACGACCTATGACCCATGATTTGTTTAAAAATTTTGCTGATAAATTTCAGATTACAATCAAAGAAGTCATCATCAATAAATTTGAAAATGGTGTTTTTCATGCTTTACTGGTTTGCGAATCCATAAATGGAATAACCGAAATAGATGCCAGATCATCAGATGCTGTTGCACTTGCCATTCGTTTTCAATGTCCGGTTTTTACCTATGAATCTATTCTTGATGAAGCTGGAATAGTATTGGATGACGAAAAAGAAGCCACACAAAATATTCCTGACGAGAAAAAAACCGGCACAGAGGAGTTTTCTGAATATTTGACCGACGAACTGGAAGAAATGTTGCAAATTGCGGTCCAAAACGAAGAGTATGAAAAGGCTTCAAAGCTACGCGACGAAATCAGAAGAAGAAAACGTTTGTAGGTTGAAGTAACTTTTATTCATTCCATTTAGCTGATTATTATGATTAAACCATTAGCATTTTACACACTGCTAATCACAGCAGTTTTGACTTTTGGCCTGAGCGAACAAGTTTTTGCGCAGTCTGATACCATTCAAACAACAATAGAAACCGTTGTCGAAAGCACAGCACCATCAACTCAATCCTTGCCTGACGAAACCTCACAAAGCACCTCTAACATTCTCGACATGCAGCGCAGCGAAGGCTTCAGCTTGACCACTATTCTCAGAGGGCTTTTAGGGATGCTGTCATTAATCGCCATTGCGTTCATTTTTAGTAGTAACCGAAGGGCGATCGATTGGAAAGTTATTGGCACCGGGCTGGTAATACAGCTGTTGCTGGCAGTTGGTGTCCTTTATGTTCCCTGGATACAATACTTTTTTGAAGCAGTTGGAAAGCTTTTTGTTTTAGTACTTGACTTCACAAAAGCCGGCACCGAATTCCTTTTTAGCTCTTTTGCATCCAACAGTATTGAAAGCGCCATGCAAAATTTTGCCGTGCAGATTCTGCCCACAATCATTTTCTTTTCGGCTCTTACAAGTCTTATGTTTTACCTCGGCATTATCCAAAAAATTGTGAAAGCAATGGCCTGGGCCATGACACGACTGATGAAGCTCAGCGGTGCTGAAAGTCTTTCGGTGGCCGGAAATATTTTTCTTGGCCAAACAGAATCACCACTCATGATCAAAGCCTACCTGCCAAAAATGAACAAATCAGAAATTCTGTTGGTAATGATGGGTGGGATGGCAACCTTAGCCGGAGGAGTTTTAGCAGTATATATAAGCTTTTTAGGGGGCGAAGATCCAGTACAACGCTTGCTTTTTGCCAAACACCTGCTTACGGCTTCCGTTATGGCTGCTCCTGGTGCCATCGTTATTGCCAAAATTCTTGTGCCACAAACAGAGGCTATTGACAAAACCATGGAAATCAGCAAGGATCAAATTGGAAGCAATGTGCTTGATGCCATTTCAAACGGCACTACGGAAGGCCTGAAGCTAGCCGTAAATGTAGCCGCTATGTTACTGGTTTTCATTGCTTTTATTGCAATGTTCAATTATATTTCCATTTGGATTGGCGATTTGATCGGTCTCAATGATTCCATTGCAGCAATAACAGATGGTCGTTACAGTGAACTTTCGCTGCAGTTTATGCTAGGTTATATCTTTTCTCCCATCATGTGGCTGATCGGCGTTAATGTACAGGATATTACCTATTTAGGGCGTTTATTGGGCGAAAAAATTATCATGACTGAGTTTATTGGTTATGTAAGCCTTTCTGAATTAAAAGCAGCGCAGGTATTTACTGATCCCAAGTCGGTTATCATGGCAACCTATATGCTGTGTGGTTTTGCCAATTTTGCCTCCATTGGCATTCAAATTGGCGGCATCGGTTCATTAGCGCCCAATCAACGGATTACACTTTCAAAATATGGCTTAAAAGCTTTGTTGGGAGGAACTCTGGCATCCCTGATGTCGGCAACGATTGTAGGTATGTTACTGGGATAAAGATTAACTTATTTAACTAGATTTTAGCCTTATGAAACAATATCACGCCCTGTTGCAACACGTTTTGGAACATGGAAACAACAAGGAAGACCGCACCGGAACAGGCACTTTAAGCGTTTTTGGTTATCAAATGCGTTTCGATCTGCAAAAAGGATTCCCTGCTGTAACCACCAAAAAGCTTCATTTACGATCGATCATTCATGAACTGCTTTGGTTTTTGAAGGGCGACACCAATATTAACTATCTCAATGATAACAAAGTAACCATTTGGGATGAATGGGCAGATGAAAATGGCGATCTTGGCCCTGTTTACGGCGCCCAATGGCGCAACTGGAACAACGAGGGTATCGATCAAATCAGTGAAGTGATCCAGAGCATAAAAAACAATCCTGATAGCCGCAGGCATATTGTTGCCGCCTGGAATCCGTCCGTGCTTCCTGAATCAGGCAAGAGCTTTGCCGAAAATGTTGCCAACGGAAAAGCCGCTCTTCCACCTTGCCATGCCTGGTTTCAGTTTTATGTGTCCAACGGAAAATTATCCTGTCAGATGTATCAGCGCAGTGCCGACATCTTTTTAGGTGTTCCTTTTAACATAGCCTCTTACGCTTTGCTCACGATGATGATAGCACAGGTAACTGATCTGGCTCCGGGAGAGCTGATTATGAGTTTTGGCGATGCTCATATTTATGTAAATCATTTACAGCAAGTTAACCTACAATTGAGCCGTAAGCCAAAAAAACTTCCTAAAATGATCATTAATCCCGAAGTAAAAGACATCTTTGCATTTCGCTTTGAAGATTTCGATTTACAACATTACGAACCTTATCCCGGGATAAAAGCTGATATCGCTGTTTAAAAATTTTAAGAT
>JAGYNM010000152.1 GCA_018399335.1 Bacteroidales bacterium
TGGTTTGCTCGTAATTATTGATTCGAATATAGGTTTTCTTGTTGATTGCCAGCATTTCTATAATTCTTTCCGGCGCAGCTTTTTCGAAAATCCATTTTGCGATGAGTTGTCTGTTGCGCATATGGCTTTCTTCGAGTTGTTGCCCGGGTTCCAAGCGTACCAGCTGTCGCATCAATCCGTTGAGGAAAAAGCCGTCGTACTCCGCTTTTCCGGTTTCGAGGCTATCCATAAAACCTTCTTCAACAAGCTTTTCATCCAGCATATAATATAGTGCAACCAGATCAGCCCGTGCTTCTTCAATAGTATTGGCATAGCTTTTCAGACTTTCTTTGGGGCTTGGTACGCCAGGGATAAGCTGGCCACTGCCATGACCAATCACCTCATGCAGGCCTGTGTGTATTTTGGATGCCAGAGCACCGTATTCTTTTATTCTTTTTTGTTGTTCAGGCAGGTAAAACTCTTCAATTGAGCCAGTGCTTTGAGAAGCATTTTCGTAAGCATCTTCAATATTTCCCAGCGAAACAGATTTTGATCCGTAACTTTCTCTGATCCAGTCGGCATTGGGCAGGTTAATGCCAATAGGAGAGGAGGGGCTGCAATCGCCACTTTCGACGATCACCTGTATCACTTTGTAGCTAACTCCTTTCGGATCCTTGCGTTTGTGTGCCTCATCAATAGGAGAATTTGCCTCGAACCAGGGAGCCAGCTCGCTGATTTTTCCAAAACGCTGCGTGGCTTCTTCATCTCTCATCGAAAGCACGGATTCGAAAGTGGCATGTCGTCCAAGCGGATCACCATACACTTCGATGAAACCATGCACCAGATCAATCACTGAATCGGTATCCTGAACCCAAAGTTTATTGTATTCGTTAAAGGTTTTCAAGTCTCCGGTTTCGTAAAACTGAATCAACTTTTCGAGGATGGCTTGCTGTGCTTTGTTCTCAGTAAAATCTTTGGCCTTTTCGAGGAGCACAACAATTTTTCGAATTGCTTTGCCATAGCGTCCATCCGACTTGCAAACTTCTTCCTTTATCTCACCATTTCTTTTTACTAATCTGGTATTCAATCCATACCACAAGGGTTCATTTTCATCTGGCTGTTTTTTCTTTGCATAAAAATCTTCTGCTTCCTGCTGATTTATACCATCATAAAAATTACAAGCCGATTGAGCCACATGATCAGCTCCTTCGTCCTGATTAAGTCGTTTGGGTGCTATTTCGGGATTGTAGATGATGTCGGTGAGCCAATCAACAAATTCATTTTTAGCTTGATGAACTGGGATGGGAAGCTGGGATTCATCTAAACTATTCAAAGCATTTTTTAGCCAGTTTTCTGCACAAGCCGGAAAAAATTTATCCATCGAATAGTGATGATGGATGCCATTCGAAAACCAAATCCGCTTGAGATAGGTAACGAAATGGGCCCAGTTTTCTTCATTTTTTTCGCCTTCGTAATGCTGATAAACGGCTTCCAGACTTTTGCGAATGATAAGGTTGTATTTATAATTTTGATCATAAATCAAATCGCGCCCGGCCAGAGCAGCCTGATACAAGTGCCAGGTGAATATTTTCTGGTTCAGGCTGAGTTTTTCAAAGCCATTGATCTGATAGCGCAGGATGCGGATATCGGCAAATTGTTCTGTTTGCCACTTGAAGTCTGTTACAGTTTCGTTTGACATGAGTCTGATTTTGTTTAAGCCGCAAAATTACTAAAGAATCTGATTGGGAAATTTGTTTGCGGCAGGCACAAAAAATGCGGGCAATGGCTTACCCGCATTTTGATTAAAATTTCGATTAGCCTTTATAAAAAGGCAGTTTTACAATCTCTGCAGCCAGTTTTTTATCGCGTACCTTGATGAAAATCTGAGTGCCTAATTTGGTGAATGGTTTTTTGATATACGCCATGCCAATGCCTTTTTTGAGCATGGGCGACATGGTACCAGAAGTTACTTCGCCAATCACTTCATCATTTTCATTTACCACTTCGTAGTGCTGTCTCGGGATGCCTTTATCGATCATTTCGAAAGCCCTGAGTTGCCTTCCAATGCCATCAGCTTTTTGTTTTTCGAGGACAGAACGGTCGATAAAGTCGTTACCTTCCGTAAATTTAGTGATCCAGCCTAATCCGGCTTCAATCGGACTGGTACTGTCGTTGATATCGTTGCCGTACAAACAAAAGCCCATCTCAAGCCGAAGAGTATCCCTGGCTGCCAACCCAATAGGTTTGATGCCAAAATCAGCACCCGCTTGTAATACGGCTTGATAGATTTTTTCGGCATCCTCATTTTTGAAATAAATCTCGCATCCACCTGATCCGGTATAGCCGGTAGTAGAAAGCAAAACGTCCTTCACACCCGCAAATTCAACTATTTTAAAGGTGTAGTATTCCATGTCGGTGATAGGAGTGGAAGTAAGCGATTGCATAGCTTCCAATGCTTTAGGGCCTTGAATGGCCAATTGTGAGGTGCTGTCGGAAGCATTGCTGATTTGGGCATTGTGTATATTATTTTTAACCACCCAGTTCCAATCCTTGTCGATATTGGCAGCGTTTACAACCAATAAATACTTTTCATCACTGAAGCGGTAAACCAGCAAGTCATCCACAATGCCACCTTCGCCATTTGGGAAGCAGCTGTATTGCACTTTTCCATCGTAGAGTGCAGCCACATCGTTCGAAGTGATTCTTTGAACCAGTTCAAAGGCTTTTGGTCCTTCTGCCCAAAACTCGCCCATATGCGACACATCAAAAACGCCAAGCGCTTTACGCACGGTTTCATGTTCTATATTGATGCCTTCAAACTGAACAGGCATTTCAAAGCCTGCAAATTCAACCATTTTTCCACCCATTTCGTGGTGCATACGGTTTAATGCTGTTTGCTTCATGATAGTTGTAATTTACTGAATGTTAAATAATTAAAAGCCTTAAATAGGACGTAAGTTATAAGGTTCAAAGGTAGCGTTTTTTTAGATAAGAAATATTTTACAAGCCAAACAAAACCGGGTTTTTTGTATATTTGGGCTTGAAAACAACATGATCTAAATTGCACAATTATGAAAAAACAGACTATTCAATTACTATTGATTTTCATTGCAGGGTTCATCTTACAATCAGCGATAGCTCAAACAGAGAAAAAGCTAATCATTCAAACCACCAAAGACGAGCCAGGTGGCTTTCTTACTCCGTTGAATGGGGGTCATTTTATGCTTACGATAACCAGGGGCGAGTTTGAATCAATTCCGGATGATGTAAATCAGTTTTATGATTACAACAATATCACTTACCTTGTTTCAGATGAGATGGAGTTGATTGATAGTCTGCACTACAATACAATAGAAGGTTATGGTACGCGGATAGCGCGTATCCACCCACTGCCGGATGGGAATTATCTGGCTGTTGGCAATGCATACGATTCAGTTAGCAATGATTTTCAGCTGTATTTGCGCTGGTTTGATGCCGGGTTGGAGCTCTCCCGGGATTCCTTGATTGGCTCATCATCTTTCCGTGAGCGTTATCATGCTGCTTT
>JAGYNM010000153.1 GCA_018399335.1 Bacteroidales bacterium
AATGTGCAGGAATTGGTCGATATCACCATTCAGGCATGCGAAACCGTTAAAGAATTTAAGTTTACGCCTCGTGTGGCTTTGCTTTCGTATTCCAATTTCGGATCTGCCGATGGCGAAGGTCCCGAAAAACAGCGTAAGGCCGTTGAGTACCTGCATGAGCATTATCCTGATATGATTGTTGATGGTGAAATACAAGTGAACGCCGCACTCAACCCAGAACTGTTGAAAGAGTCATTCTCTTTCTCGAAACTGATCGACGGCCCTGCCAACACCCTCATCTTCCCCAACCTGGAATCAGCCAATATTGCATACAAGCTGATGCAGGAATTAGGAAAATTTGAAGTGATCGGCCCCATCCTCAACGGATTGAAAGAACCGGTACATATCCTGCAGATGGGAAGCTCCGTTTCGGAAATCGTGAATATGATCACCCTTGCCGTGCTCGATGCCCAAAGCAAACAGGAAAAGAATGGTAAATAGCTAAAATTCAAGCTCTGATTTTTAATGTCAGGCAAAAAGCCGAAATTGTTATAAGGACGATTTCGGCTTTTTTTATGTATGTCCATTTTGGCATGGGTTGTAGCTTTGGAAAACTCCATTAAAATCTTACAATCATATTTTTAAACAAAATGAAGCTTATACTCATTTATTTTCCCCATTCTTTTGTAACTTAGCCTCACCAAAAACCGGCTATGAAAACCAACTTTTTATTGTATATCCTATTATTGTTTTATTGTATTGATTTACAAGGCCAAAGCATCCAAAATGTAAAAGCAACCCAACACGATAAAACCATTGTAATAACCTACGATCTGGTAGGCCTAAAAAGTGACCAAACTGCCACCATATCATTACACTGTAGTGAGGACGGCGGCAAGAACTGGGGTACAAAACTACATTTCGTAACAGGTGATGTTGGACAAAACATCAGTGCTGGATATGGAAAACAAATCATTTGGCAAGTGCTCGACGAACGCGAGCGGCTCACTGGCAGCAACATTAGTTTTGAAGTGCGGGCGATGCTTAGCAATTCACATAAAAACACACAACTTACACTTAATGAAAGTGATAGCATAAGCTTTATAGACACCATAAGCAATATTGACATTGAAATGGTTTTTGTTAAAGGAGGTTCATTTACAATGGGTTGCACTGATGAACAAGAAAATGATTGTGATGACTCTGAAAAACCCGCTCATGAAGTTACTTTAAGTGATTTTCATATTGGGAAGTATGAGGTAACACAAAAGCAGTGGCGCACAGTTATGGGTGACGACCCTCAAGAATTGTATTTTAAAGATTGTGATAATTGCCCGGTTGAAAATGTAAGCTGGTTTGAAATACAAGAATTCATAAAAAAACTAAATCAAAAAACAGGAAAAAACTATCGACTTCCTACAGAAGCTGAATGGGAATTTGCTGCACGGGGTGGCAATAAAAGCAAAGGATATAAATATTCAGGAAGCAATAAAATTGACGAAATAGCATGGTATGAGAACAATAGTCAGAATAGAACCCAATCTGTTGCCAAAAAAAAACCAAACGAACTGGGGCTTTATGATATGAGTGGCAATGTTTGGGAATGGTGTAGTGATTGGATACGTTTATATAGCACCGAAAACCAAGTTAATCCCCAAGGAGCAACATCTGGAACTATTCGAGTTTTAAGAGGAGGTGGATGGGGTAATCCCGCAGAAATATGTAGTGTTTGCACACGCAATGGCTCAAATCCAGATAATCGTGGGATTCGCAGTGGTTTCCGCTTGGCGACATCCTCCTTAGCTAATTTTAACATTGAAATGGTTTTTGTTAAAGGCGGTTCATTTACAATGGGTTGCACTGATGAACAAGAAAATGATTGTAAATCTAATGAAAAACCTGTCCATAAAGTAACTCTGAGTGATTTTTATATTGGAAAGTTTGAAGTGACTGTCGCACAATTTAAAAAGTTTATTGATGAAACCAATTACAGCACAGATGCAGAGAAAGGTGGAGTAAGTTATTTTTGGACAGGAACTGAATGGGAAAAAATAGCTGGAATAAACTGGAAACATGATGCACAAGGTAAAGTGAGGCCTCAAAGTGACTATGATCATCCAGTTATTCACATAAGTTGGAATGATGCATTAGAATATAGTAGATGGCTAAGCCGTAAAACAGGTAAAAACTACCGTTTACCCACCGAAGCCGAATGGGAATATGCTGCCCGTGGCGGCACCCAAAGTATTGGCTATAAATACGCAGGAAGCAACAACATTGGTGAGATAGCTTGGTATGATGATAACAGCAGCGGTAAGACCCACACAGTAATGAAGAAAAAAGCTAATGAAATAGGAATTTTTGATATGAGTGGCAATGCATGGGAGTGGTGTAGCGACTGGTTTGACAGCTACAGCAATAGTAAACAGCATGATCCACAGGGCCCTTCAATAGGTGCTGGCCATGTTTTGCGAGGCGGAGGCTGGGGTAGCAACGCAAAAATTTGTCGTGTATCATTTCGCTACTACAGCAGCCCTGTATTTAGCGGCAACAATTTCAGCTTTCGATTGGTTGAGTCCCTCTAGTCCAATAAGTTTGCTATAACGACCATACCTTTTGACCAAGCAATTAGTCAGCAACAAAGTTGGAATCATTGACCATTTAAGGAGCACAAGCAATACGGTTTTCAGATACAATAAAAATGCTCAGCGTAGTTTCTAAATATATCGGCCAAACTTTCTGGCATTTTTTTTTCATCCTAAAAAAACACTACTTTAGCAATGGCTTTTAAAACCTTCCCAATCATGAAGCGCTATTTCATCCTTTTATTTACCTTGCTTACACTGCAAGCAACAGCCCAAACCGAAATCAAAGGCCGCAGCCAGCCACAATATTTCAACATCACCAAAGATCCGCCAAAGCCGCCCATCCTGGTGCTCGTTCCGGGTTCACTGGAATTTGCAGATGCTGATGGCAACAGGGCGATCAATGCCAACGAAAGTGCCAGCATTTCATTTGAAGTTCAGAATAAAGGCTACGGAGCAGGCATTGGCTTAGTAGCCACAGCAAAAACTAAAAACAATATCTCCGGGCTACGCTTCGATGAAAGAACCAATCTTGCCACCCTGCCAACCAATGCCAAAACAAAAGTTTCAATTCCTGTTTCATCCAATATGGACTTAGCTGATGGCCTGGCAAGTTTTGTTTTAGGTGTAGAAGAGCCTAATGGTTTTAATATGGATCCAATCGAAATACAAATCAGCACACGAGCATTTGTAAGTCCACTGGTAAAAGCAACGGACTATACCATTACCAGCGAGAGCAACACCTTGTTACGCAAACGTCCGTTTGATTTGCAGGTACTTGTTCAAAATATACAGGCAGGAAAAGCTGAAAACGTGCAGGTTAACGTTAATATACCCGACAATGTCATCCTCATGTCGGACAACAAACAACTTTTTATAGGCGATATGGAAGGCGGCCAAACTGAAAACATCACCTACAACCTCATTGTGAGCGACCGTTACCAAAGTGAAACTA
>JAGYNM010000154.1 GCA_018399335.1 Bacteroidales bacterium
GTCCTGAAAACTTAGGTAATGATTGGTCATCATATGCAAAAAATATTTCAAGCAGTTGCTTGTTTTCTCATTTTTTTATAGGCACTTTCAATAGCTATAAAACACATGATTTGACTATATTTGTCAGTAGATAATAGCTCGAAAAAACATAGTATCATGCCAGAAAAAAGAACAGAAAACATGCGGGTATTGATGATTGATGCCTCCAATGGATTTTATCGGATAAACAAGTATCCAATTGGAGCCTTCTATGGCCCTGTCGATCTGGGCATTCACCTTGCCTATAAACACAACAGCCTGAATGTGGGCGCAGGGCTGCTGGCAGGATCGGTTTTCCCGGGATCAAACAGGCTTATTTTTACGGGTATTTCACCCTCGTGGCATGGGTTCTACATTTCTTCCATGGGCGGGGCAGCTTTGGTATTCGATAACCTGGGCATCAATATGTTCTCCATAATAGGGAAGGCCGATATGCCATCTATTCTCTATCTCAACCGGAACCATGGAGAAGAAATTGAGGTGGAGCTGCATACTGTGCATCCCGAAACCTTATGGCAATCAGGCAAGGGAGGCGTTTACGGGGTGATGCAGCATGCCTTGGATCGCTTCTCCTCGCACTACGAGAAAGAACCCAGGGTGCTGGCTGTTGGACCGGCTGCCATGCATACTGACAACGGAGCGATTGCATCAGCACCTGTTAAGAAAGGAGAGCTCACTGCCGTGGATTGTTGGGCCGGACGGGGAGGCTTCGGAACCAAACTCTTGCAGCAGCATGGCATAGTGGGCATCATATACGGGGGTACATGGGTAGATGAGGATTTCAGGGATCGTAAGGTAGCCGACCAATGGTTTCACGACAGGTATGAAAAAAAGATGGCGGCCAAAGACCTTGAGGTCACTACCAAATACAGGTTCGATCCGGTATTTAATACGGGAGGAACCTTCGGCGTCAACTTCGCTACACTGAATGAACGAATCATTGCTTTCAATTATCGTACGCTTTATATGACTAAAGAGGAGCGCCTGAACCTGCATAAACGCTTTGTTGTGGATCATTACCTCAAGCAGTTTAACGAGGAAACCATCGAAAAGAAGCAGCAAAAAAACTGTGGAGAGCCCTGTGTAGCTGTTTGCAAGAAAATGAACGATGAATTTAAGAAAGACTACGAACCCTATCAGACAATGGGACCACTGTGTGGGGTGTTCGATCAGCGTGCCGCCGAACTGCTCAACGGCAAAGCAGATGCTTATGGTTTCGATGCGATATCGGTAGGTGGGGTGCTGGCTTGGCTGATGGATTGCATGGCAGATGATTTGATCAAGCCACAGGAGCTGGGAGTGGAACAGAAACCTAAATTTTCACTGAAGGATTTTGATGTGGTGAAAGACTCCATGCACAATGCCAAAATTGGAGCGGCGCTGCTTGATGAAATGGTTAAGGAGGATGGCAAAATTGACCTTTCGCTTGGTGCCCGAAAGTTGGCTCGTCACTTGTCGCGCGAAAAAGGAGTTGGGGTCATTGATCGCTTCGTGCATATCGGCTTTGCCCGGCAAGGGTGGATGGTACCTAATCAATACTGGACACCCGGCGTACTTTCACCGATGGCCATCGCGGGAAAATATTATATGGTTTACGGCAAGGATTTTATCCCGCCGCGCGAACTGGGAAGGCAAAATGCGGAACGCATGATCAGTGAGCTGATGTTGGACAACCTTGGATTCTGTCGTTTCCATCGTGCCTGGGCCGAAGAAATACTGCCGGATGTGATGGAGAAACTTTATGGCCAGCGGGATGATTATCTGCAAAAGATTAGGCTTACAGCCACCCGGATCAATAGCCGCAATGCTTCTGTCTTCTGGGAAACGGAGCGCAATGTGGACTTCGTTTATCATTTCCTGAAGAAAAAAGCAGATGAAGACGGTGTAGTTAATGAGGAGCTAAATACGTGGATCGAGGCGTTTGAAAAGGATAAGTTTGAGGCGGGATTGAAATTCTGGTTCGAAATTCACAAGGGAATTCATGAGAGCCTTAGGGAGTTTCATTGATTTGATTTCTGCTTAGAGTTTGCCTCATCACCATCAGTTCCATTCAGGGAAGCGCTTGGGCAAAAGCTGAAGAAACCAATTCCGGAAATTAAAGTGAGCTTGGCTATATTGGTCTGTGCAATACGCTGATAATGTGCGGTATGTATTTTTCTTTTGTCGAACTAAATTAGTTGTTCTCCGCCTTTATTGCCCATAACCAAAACAGCCTTGTATCTGGGAAAAGTATTCCGCAGCGGTTTCATGGGGAAAGTATTTGGGTGCTTCTGAACAGCATAAATGCTAAAAAATAAGGCATTTGCCTTTACAAAAGTGTTGTACGCAATAATGACAAAACCAAGCATACGGATATTTAACGTACATAAAAATTGCTAATACGGATAATATACGTACATTTGCAAAAAAATTAACGTTATGAATACAGCGATTAAAGAACAAGCAAGATTTGATACAAGACTTCCCAAAGAACAAAAGCAATTGTTTGAAAAGGCTGCATATTTAGGCGGTTACAGAAACCTTACAGACTTCATTGTTCGAACTGTTCAAGAAAAGGCAAAAGAAATCATTAAAGAAAAGGAACAAGTAATTGTTTCAGAAAAAGACAGCCAAATCTTTTTTGATGCTATAACTAATTCAAAGAAACCATCTAAAACATTGAAAAAAGCTTTAGCTGATTACAATACTTTTGTCGATAACTCCAAATAGAAAATGATTGAACTTTTAGACAAAAAGCATAATCGACAAGATTTTGACTGTGGGAAAGAGCTTTTGAATAATTACCTGAAAAATCAAGCAGGACAAGATGTTAAAAGAAAACTTTCGGCTTGTTTCGTATTGGTTGAAATGGAAACAAACAATATAAAAGGTTACTACACATTATCAAACAACAGTATTCCATTAAGTAACTTTCCTGAACACATTCAAAAAAAACTTCCAAAATCCTATGTTTCAATTCCTACTTCCCTACTTGGAAGATTAGCGATTGACACAAAGTTTCAAGGAAAAGGAATTGGAAAGATTTTATTGATTGATGCATTAAAAAGAAGCTATGAAATCTCGAAAGAAATAGGCTCATTTGCAGTAGTTGTGGATCCGATTGATGAAGAGGCAGAAATGTTTTATGCTAAATATGACTTTATAAAACTACCCGACAGTGGAAAAATGTTTATGGCAACAAAAACACTGAAGGAGTTATTCGACTAAAGGAAGAATTAACTTTATTTGTTGAATTAATTGCCAATAATAAAGGTACTAATGCTAATAAAATAAACCCTCCCATCGCTTACTATTTAATACGCGTAAGAAACATAGAAAAAATAAGTAGTAATAATGTGGCACGCACCCTAACCGCGAGCCTAAATAACATTAAAACATGAACACAATCCATCTTCAAATACTCGGAACCCTTATTCTGTTTTTATTGCTTTTCGTAGGCAATATGATTTTCAGAGCTG
>JAGYNM010000155.1 GCA_018399335.1 Bacteroidales bacterium
AATACTTTTACAATCAGGCTGCTATCGCTATATCTGATCTGTTGAAAAACAATCCCACGGCTTTTGTCAGAAGTCATTTAGCGCATCATCATGATTTTGGTCACCATATTTTCCAGACCCAAATCATCGCTCACAAAAACCAGGTAAATGCCCGGTTCTACTTCTTTTCCGTTGAGTGTTCGGCCATCCCAAACGGCTTGACCACCTTCGGCGCGGGTTTGATAAACCAGACTGCCATTTACGGTTGTAATTTTCACGATTGCATTTCGTACCAGCCCTTTGATGGCTACAGGTCCGCTGTATTCAGGACGAACCGGATTGGGATAAGCGTATACATCGGTGTTGGTTGGGCCGCCCGGAGTGGCTACTCCTTTGTAGGAAATGATGCCGTTATTTGTGGCAAAATACACTTCTCCGTCATCAGTGATGGCGATGCTGTTTACGGTATTCGAGAGCAAAGGACTGTTGTCGGTATTGAAATAATTGAGCTGTTCCAGGCCGTCGGGCGACATTTGGAATACGCCATTTTCTGTTCCGAACCATTTATTATTGCCTCCATCAATCGCGATCGAAAGGATTTTTTCGCTGCCAAGCAAATAGTCGGCTTGACCGGTTCCGTCATTTCTGGGCACTAAAATACGTGTTGCATCAAAATTTTGGCCCTGCATAAAAATACGTTCAGTGCTGTAAAAAACAGCCGGTCCGGCATCGGTTCCAACCCACACAGCACCTTCCAGATCAACGGCCATCGAAAGCAGTTGATTGCCCGGTATGGCACCGTTTCCTGATGTTCCGCTGAGTATTTTAAGCTTGTCGTCAGCCGGATTATCAAAAGTGTTATTGTCGTTAAACACCATCACCATGCCTTCCGAACGACGTATGATCCATTTGTAGTTGTTACGATCAACAATCATATTAGCAATATCAATCCCGCTTGCCGAGGCTCCCAGGTTAAAAGATTTCCATTCGCCGGCGGGTGTGCGCATCGAAAGCAGATGCGGGGCACCTGTATTGGCAGCCCACAGGTTGTTGTAGCTGTCAAAATCAAGGCCGCTGATGTTCACAAGATTAGGATCGGCAACCCAGCCCTGTAAACTGCTGTTATGCTCTGAATAAATCTCTTTTAGGGCATTGTTTTCAAATGCTATAACGCCTTCCTGCCAGCTTCCAATATAGGCCTTATTGGTGTTTTGAGGGTCGATGGCCACGCTTACAAAATCTGAAATAGAATCAAAAGCAGCTGTGTTAGCACGATTGTGTGTAGTCCAGGTGGCGCCATCAAACGAAAAAACGCCATCTACCATGTACAGCTTGGCCCAGTTGTTGGCGCGACCACCACTGGCCACCCATACTTTATCACCTTGTGCCTTTAGTTCGTAAACATTGATGGTTCCGGGGCCATTGGGACGAATATTTTCGCCATCAAAACCGTTGGTAGATTTAATCAAGCCGCGCGATCTGTCGCCAATCCAATAAGTGTTTTGATTGTCGCGGGCGATAGCCTGAGGTTCTATGCCTGCTTCGCCTGGGTTGTATATATTTTTTTCCAGTTGAAGCTGGTTATTGAATACGCTAACATTGTAGTTGTTGCAGATTAAAAGCTGATCATCGTAGGCTCGCAGCATCGCCCTGCGGGAAGTGATTTCGCGATCGAAATAATCCCATTGTTGTCCGTCGAAAACAAACAGCGTGTCTGAGTTATACACATTTCTGGAATAATTCAGGAACAGCTTGCCGTTAAATTGTTCCAGATGGTTGTAGGAGAGATCAGGATGAATGAGTGTTTCGTCTTTTGTCCAGGCATTAAAATCTGCCAGGTTAGGACTTTCAAGATTGGCATAATAAACACCCGATTCGGTGGCAGCATAAAGGTTTCCATTGAGAATATCCAAATCAAAAACATTGATATAACTACCTTCAGGACCAATTAGATAGGTGTCGTTTACTTCTTGGCGTTCAATGTCAAGCACAACAATGCCAAAACCACACGACAGGTAGGCATAGTCGTTGAAAAACAAAATGTCGTTAATTGTTTTGTTGCCAATGAGTTCTTTGTCCTTAATATCACTCAAGTTGGTAATTCCATCTTCAGTAATCAGATCCACGTTGGTATTGCTGTAGGCAACCAATAACACCTGATGCTCCTCGCTGAAGGCAATGGAGCTGATTCCGATATCGCTTAGGCCATTCACTTTATTGAGAAGACTCAGGCTATTGTCGCTATTATCGTAGATGAATAACTCGTAAGGTGTTGCGGCATAGGTTTTTGAATCCCACACTTCCACATCAATCACGCGCTGATAGGGCAAGTGGGTTCGCCACTGTCCGATGCCCGGGTTTTGCGCCGGAAGCAACACAGGCAGCAATGCAATTAAAATCCCAAAACCAAATTTTCTGAAAGTATGCATACGTTTTTTATTAATTGGATTGGCGACAAGGCCGTTTTATTAACTTAAAAAGAGCCGTTTTATTGTCACTCATAAGTGGAATCTCCACATGAAGGCAATGTTTAACACTTGTACAAGTCTTTTATCAACACGAATTCCGCTTGAAGTATTGAATCCGAATGCAGGTGAGGCATTTAACCATTGTAAACTCAATCCGGCTTCATAGCAATTTTGAATGGGATAAAGCAGCGCCAATTCGGCCGATAATGCCAGACTATAATCCATTGCCGAAGTGATTTCGTAGTATTCGGGACCTGTTAAAAAATAGCGTGGTTTGTAAAGCTGATAGGGTGTTTCGGAGCGCATTAGGCCCGCCTTTACACCAGCTTCGGCATGTAGCTTAAGGGGAAGATCAAAAGTATAATTCGCGCCTGCTAAAAGATAAGTATTGCGGATGGCTTCACTTCGGATATAAACATCCTCCATAAAAGGATCGGATTGCACTGTTGCGAGTCCCAATGCAGCAACATCAACTGCATGAAGTGCCAATCCTCCTTCCAGGGCTAATTTCCAGCGTTTATATATCGGATAGTCAATTGCAAGGCTTCCGCTGAATCCGGCTTCAGCAAAACTTCCTTTATGTAGTTTGTGTGCAGCAAAATCGCCCATCGCGATGCTTAAAGCAGGTTTTAGACTGATGTTCCACTTTTGGGCTTGAACCAAAAAGGGGAAAGAAAACAGCAAAAGCAGTATGCCAAAATAAACATTCTTAACTTTGAGGTGTTGCATGGAGGGTTTAATTTCAGTGCGAAGATGCATAAAAAGCTTGAGATAACCGCCATTTCACTCAAACTGTTTACCATGAAAAAGATCATATTACACCTCGGATTCTTCCTGATTATGCTTCCTTACCTTTCTGAATTGAATGCTCAACAAAGCGGAAGTATTACCCATAACGGTGTGGAAAGAACATACATTTTTTACATTTCTGATAACCCTGCTGATGCACAACCGCTTTTGATTGCGATGCATGGTTATACGCAAACGGCTCAGGGCATCATGCAATACAGT
>JAGYNM010000156.1 GCA_018399335.1 Bacteroidales bacterium
TGAATATGAAAGCACTAAAATTATTTTCAATCCTTTTACTCAGCAGCATCATCTTTACTGCATGTAATAAAAATAATGATGATGTCATTAACCCGGATGTAGATCCAATCATCGAATCGGTAAATGATTTGGTTGTACCGGCTGATTTTGACTGGAAAACAACCCAAACAATTGAACTTATTGTAACGCTGCCTGAATCAGGTGAAATACAGCCTTTAATTGTTACAAACCGTGATGGTTCAGTAAAATATTTCCGAGGATTCCCGGATGATGGATCAAGAACTCTGAAAACAAAAATAACTATTCCATCATATGTTATAGAGTTAAGATTTATTTATAATGGCACTAATGGTCCTAATATAGCCTATGTTGGAGGGTCCACAGTAAGCTATAATTTTAATAATACCTTTAAATCAACAAGTGTTATTGATTGCGACTTAGATGGATATAAAACTTACTCCAAAGGAGGATGGGGACAAATACCGAGGCCACCAAGGTATAATAATGTTATTCCTGTAGGATGGTTTAGGGACAGGAATTTTAATACTGTTTACCCTGACGGCAACTTTGTTGTTGGAATTGGTAATTCAGTTACTTTCACTTCAGGAAATGCTATTGGGGTTTGTTTAAGCGCTAATGGAAATGGTCAACCTAGGATACTTGATCAAGGTAATTTTACAAATCCTCAGGGTCCGCTTGGCAACATGGCAAATCAGATTATAGCTGCACGTTTGAACCGTGATTATAGTGAAGCAGGAGTTCTTGGAACAAATTCAGCAGGTTATACACTAGGAGAGCTTGTTTTTATAGGTGGCCCATTTGCCAATACAACTGTTGATGATTTCCTTTTAATGGCTGAAACGGCACTTGGAGGTGGAGATATGTTAGGATTGTCAGCATCAGATTGGAGCTCAGCGGCTGAAAGCATAATAATCAGCTTCCTCGAAGGCAATAATGGAAATATTCTTACATGCCCTACTGATCCAGAACAAGATGATCCCTTTGTTGAGGTATCTTCTACCTGCATAAGCAATGAAGTGGTATTTACGATAAGTAATACTGGTGATGGAGACATGACAGCTGCGTATGATTATACAGTTACTAAAAACGATGTTGAACTGGACAGCGGGACTTATGAACTGGATGTGAATGAAACCCTTGAGCTACTTTATTCCGGACTTACAACAGATGAATTTCGCATCGTTGTAGAAACTCCAAGAGGTGAGGATATCGAAGAAATAATTAGCGGTTGTGGAAGTCAGGAGCCTCCAGCAGAGCAATTTGAAGGAACGCTAGCTTACGAAGATCTCTGGCCCGGAAAAGGAGACTACGATTTTAACGATCTTGTAATTGACTATGATTTCGATATCGTAAAAAACAGTCAGGAAGTTGTACAATCCATCACAGCAACTTTTGTGGTGAAAGCTTTTGGAGCTTCTTATCATAACGGTTTTGGATTCACTTTCCCAACAGTCGATCCTTCTGATATAGTTTCTGTTACAGGTTATGATGTAATCAACACTTCCGTTTTTGATATTGCCGGCAATGGCCTCGAAAATGGTCAAAGCAAAGCAACTATCATCGTATTTGATGATGCCCGCCGTGTGATGCCTCAAACTACTGGTGGAATTGGTGTGAATACCCAGCTCGAATATGATTATATCGAACCGGTGACCATTACATTAGAAATTGTTTTTGAGGCTAATGCTTTAACTTATAGCGAATTGAATATTGGAACTTTCAATCCTTTCCTTATCGTGAACACAGTTATTAATGATGTTCCCGGAGTACGTGGGTTGGAAATTCACTTGCCAAACTATGAGCCATCCGATTTGTTTGATGAAACACTGCTTGGCCAGTTTGAAGATGCCTCAGATCCGGCTCAAGGTAAATATTTCGTCACGAATAATAACCTACCCTGGGCAATTAATATTGCAGAACCATTTGATTGGGTAATTGAATTCCAGGATATTACTGGAGCATATAATGTGTTTGCTGATTGGGCACAAAGTGGTGGTTTTAATTATCCCGACTGGTATCAGGATAATACTGGCTATCGCAATAATAACCTCATTTATCCGATGCAAATCGGCAACTAACAAACATTTAACAAGATAGCTTTCATAATTATTGATTTGCAAAGCCATCTCCAATTTTGGGGATGGCTTTTGCGTATATAATAGCAGGATAAGTACTTGGTTTTGCAGCATATTTTGTACGTTATATGGTGATATTAAAAGATAATTAACAACCTATAATTGGCATATAAAGAGGAAGTTATACATACAGTAAACTGTTGCAATGCTCCCTTGTTTAATTTATTTTTCGTATATTTGTGGCAATACGTCATTTTTTATTGCTCAACTGATATATGTATCAACACTAAAAAACACCTAATCTGTTGATGGGCAAATCAAAAAATGAATTGCCGGATTGTCTGGTTTTTATTAACCTGAGATATTCGAGGCCGTATTAATTTAGTATGATCAAAAAAATAAAACCTACAATTCTCTTTAAATATGGCGGAAACGCCATGACCAACGAAAAACTAAAACTTGAGATTCTTACTGCTATTACAAAACTAAAATCGGATGGATTTCAGATTGTAATTGTTCATGGTGGAGGTCCTTTTATCGAAAAAGCACTTACCAAGGCCAAAATTGTCTCCGAATTTATTGACGGGCATCGCAAAACCACTACCGAAGCTTTACAACATATCGAAATGGCGCTCAAAGGCCAGGTAAATGGCAGTTTGGTAAGTATAATCAACAAACTTGGCCATAAGGCTGTTGGATTATCGGGCAAGGACGGACGTTTCGTAACAGCCATAAAAAGACAATATCAACGCCAGCTGGCCGATAAAACAGAAACGATTGATCTGGGACAGGTGGGTGATGTTCTGGAAATAGATAGCAGCCTGATTGAACTATTGCTTCAGCATGATTATATCCCTGTAATTACTTGTCTGGCAATGGATAAGGAAGGTAATGACTACAACATTAATGCTGATATGTTTGCCGGTGAACTGGCCGGAGCACTCAAAGTGCAGGATTATATTATTCTCACCGATGTGGATGGACTGTTTCGCGATAAGGATGATCCTGAAACTATCATCAGCGAATTGCATCTGCCTGAAATAAAATTGCTTATCGATCAAAAAGTAATTCAGGGCGGAATGTTGCCCAAACTTGAATCCTGCTCAAAAGCACTTGCTAAAGGTGCGCAATCAGCGCAAATTATTAATGGAACAAAACCCGATTTGATTGAAAAACTTGGCAAAGATTTCATAATCGGCACAACCATAAAACTTTAATATTCAATGAATTTTAACAATACCAAACAGTATCTGGAAACAGATGCACA
>JAGYNM010000157.1 GCA_018399335.1 Bacteroidales bacterium
CAGGTCTGAACTCTATAATCGATTCAATCCCGGCAGAACTTTTAGTTTAGGTTTTAGCCAAAAATTCTAATAATTGCTAGGCGAAACTTTCCAGGAGGTTTATAAAGCCTATAAAGCCGATGATCAGCCTTATGAGGTATATAGTCCCGGAAGAGCATTCAGTTTAGGTGTAAGTTATAATTTTTAATTGCTCTGATAACAACTCCAATTTTAAAACGGCTGAGTTCATTTGGCCGTTTTTTTTGTGCCTGAAACCAAGCCCGAATTACTCCAATAACTTAGTAATGGAATATCGTAAACATTGCAAGAGATTGGTCATCGAATGGACCAGGACAATTTGTGCTTGATGAGCCAGGCATTACTTAATCAGGTTGAGAGGTATTACTTTTCGAAAATCAAAACCGAAATCACCAGCATTCTGGAGGTCTGCTGACTTAAATACATTTAGGCTGTTGCATTCTGGCAGATTCGAATATCAAGGCAATAGCGTTAATGCATTTGTGAACCAAGAAAAACGATCACAGTCATCACATAGAAAAAGTGTCCCTAATACCAAAGTTCAACTGAGAGATTGAAATAAACTTTGAACAATGGATAGAGATTTTCATTCCCATTTCTTAACTTAACAGCTTACTTTTGCCGCAGAGATTTTAGAATTTTCAATCGTAATAGGAATGAATAGCAGGCAAATCGGCGACACAGCCTATCAGTATATCATGATAATCCTCATCCTGGCAGCTATTGCTTACAGAGGGGGCAGGGATTTTATTTTTCAGAAAAATGAAGTGGAGGTCAGGGTTGATTTGCCGGCTTTGCAGGAGGTATTTCCCAGGGCAGTTGGTTTTGAGCTTAACAGATTCGATGTGTATGATGTTTACGACAGCCAGGAAAAAAGCATTGGCTCAGCCTTGCTATCGACTAATTATTCGCGCCAATTTGGTTACGGAGGTATTGTCCCGCTGCTGATAGGCGTTGATGACAGCTTAAAAATTACCAAAATCGTATTATTGCCTAATAATGAAACCTATGATTACGTAAGGGCTGTTTACGAAGATCGCTTCATTGGTGCATGGGAAGGCCTTGCGCTGGAAGAGGCGGTGGACTTTAAGGCGGATGCCGTAT
This sequence comes from Bacteroidales bacterium, assembly GCA_018399335.1. Classification (GTDB taxonomy): domain Bacteria; phylum Bacteroidota; class Bacteroidia; order Bacteroidales; family F082; genus UBA5536. The sequence goes on from JAGYNM010000157.1 coordinate 1,123, forward strand.
CAGGGGCCACACATACCAGCAAAGCTGTGATTGCAGGCGTCAGACACACGGCAGCTGCGGTGGTGAATTCTGATGTGTCCGTCATCACAGAAACCAGCCTTTGGAGCATATTCAAGGACATAGTGTTTCTGGGGTTGATGTTGCTATCGCTGGTGGTCGCCTTTAAAAAGGGAACAGCAAAATACCGTGTGGTTTACCTTTTTCTGGTGTTGGTCATCATGGGGCTAATCCTCAATAATGCACTTTCTGCCCAGTTGTTGCACGGCTGGCTGCAGGATGGCTTTTCGTGGCACGCCAACTGGCAAAGCACTGTTGTGTTTATCCTTGCCCTTGCTATCTCTTTAGTAGGGAAGCGGAAATATTACTGCAACTACCTCTGTCCGATGGGCGCACTGCAAGAGTTAACAAACCGCTATACACCTTTCAAAAAAAGAAGCCTGCCAACCCGATATAAAGGAATGAGCGTAAGGGAGCTTTATCTTGCCTTGATTGGAGGGGCTTTGTTGTTAGGCTTTGCGCCCGAGTTATCCTATCTGGAACCGTTTATGTTCTTTTCATTTCGCATCGCAGGAATTGGGTTGATCTTGTTCGGTTTGTCTGTTTTCGCAATCTCCTTGTTTTTCAGCAAGCCCTGGTGCGCAGTTTGTCCTACTGGGTGTTTGCTGGATACAATTTCGTACAAAAAAATAAAAAACACAACCTCTTAACAAGATAGTGCTATGCAAAAATCAAAACTTTTAAATATTATCCTTGCTGTCGCCGTATTGGTGCTGGTTATTCAATTAGTGAACAAAAATGAGCGTACCGAAAGGCGGTCAGCTGCTACTGCTGCTGCAATAAAGGATACGCTACTAACAAAAACAGATGCTGCCATGAGTCCATTTAAGAAGAAATCTTTAGGAGTGAGGAGTGAGGTGTATCCCAAACCGGCTTTTGTGATCGGTACCTACGACAAATCGGGCAAAGCCAATATCATGACGGCTGCCTGGGCAGGTATTTGCAATTCCGATCCGCTTAGTATAGCCGTCTCTATGCGACCGGCTACTTATTCCTATCACAATGTTACGGAATCGAAAGCTTTTACGGTAAATATCCCAAGTTCCGAAATGGCGCGTTATGTGGATTATGCCGGCCGCTTTTCTGGAAAAGATGTGGATAAATTTGTAGAGACCGGACTCACTCCTGTTAAGGGTGAATATGTAAATGCACCTTATGTGAAGGAGTTTCCTATCGTGATAGAGTGTGAGCTTACCACTTATCACGATCTGGGGTCGCACCGGCAGTTTATAGGCAAAGTGATAGACGTAAAAGTAGATGAGGCCATACTAAATGCTGAAGGGCGTGTGGACGTGAACCTGTTGAATCCGCTGATATATGGAGGAGGAAATTATTTTGAAACCGGAAAGTATATTGCCAAGACCGGAGAGTCGTTGCATGATATTGACGGAATGCCTTTTGTTCCGGATTATAGCCGTAAATATGCCAATGAAATTTTAGAAGTGATTCATAACCGAAAGAGTGTGCGTCATTTTACTGAGCAGCTGGTTTCGAAAGAACAGATAGAGACACTGCTAAAGGCGGGTATGGCAGCACCAACAGCAGCCAACAGACAGCCCTGGAAGTTTTATGTTATCACTGAACGCGAAACATTGGATTTGCTTGCAGAAAAATTGCCTTACGCTAAAATGCTAACACAGGTACAAACTGCGATTGTGGTATGCGGCGATATGGATAAGGCAGGCAATTTAAAGGAACTGGGCTATTGGGTGCAGGATTGTTCGGCGGCTACACAGAACATACTGCTGGCTGCTGAAAGTATGGGTTTAGGCGCAGTGTGGACGGCTGCCTATCCTTACGAAGACAGGGTGGAGGTAGTTACAAAAGTACTCGAAATGCCGGAGAATCATGTGCCCTTAAACGTGATTCCAGTTGGCTATCCTACGGGCGAGGACCTGCCGAAAGACAAGTGGAGACCGGAGAATGTTGTTTGGAAGGAGAAGGTTTGAAAGTCGAAGGTGTGAATGAAAAATGAAAAGTGAAGAATGAAAAATGAAAGATTGTTGAAGGTGTGAATGAAAAATGAAAAATGAAGAATGAAAAATTGTTGAAGGTCGAAGGTCTTTAGATTGATGGGTTCACGGGTTGATGGGTTCACGGGTTCATGAGTTTATGGCCAAGTTTAGATTAAGTGTATAGTGTTGTGTCAAATCAACATAAATTGCATATTAATGTTG
>JAGYNM010000158.1 GCA_018399335.1 Bacteroidales bacterium
TTGAAATCCCAGCCTGGGGCTATTATGTGCTGAAAGAGCAGAAATAGCAATTTAGCTGAATATACTGACAAAGCCCGGTTTTAGCCGGGTTTTGTTGTTTTAGGCCAAGCACAAATATTTAAAAGCAAACTTGCTCATGAAGCATATAGCGATTAAATTTGCGTTTTGTTTTGCGGGCATAGCTCAGTGGTAGAGCATTAGCTTCCCAAGCTGAGGGTCGTGGGTTCGAGCCCCATTGCCCGCTCACTGGAAATCAGGGACTTATTCAAATTATTGAATGAGTCTTTTTTTTTGTGCCAAAATTTGCACCACAAACTAATTCTTTATTTCGTTTAAACGACTTTATCTTCCACCTTTAATATCCCAACTTAGCAATATTATCTTCGACCCGGGGGAAACAAAAATAACCAAATCACACCTCCACACAAGACATGCTGCCTCCTGCCTATTCCTTCAATTCTTTACAAGGTGCTTCCAAAAAAACAGCATTCTCCATCAATCAGATCCAGGCAATATGTAGTCCAAATACCTTCTTTTCGCCTAATACTTCACATGCCTTGCCATTATATCTCATGTTTTTAAGTTTAAAAGGGTTTTGGCAATTTCATCACGCAAGCTTGGTTTCACATTTACCTCATCTGCAAATTTTTTCCATTGATTGACTGTGCCGTTAATCTCATCTACTATCTCTGATGCTTTTTTACATCGTATGGACTCTCCAATAACCAATAAATCTGATTTTGCAATATCTTTCCTTTTGCCGTTGATGCTTAATACATGCTGACTCACCCATTCGCTCCCGGGTCTATATGCATGACAAAGATCGTATGCCGGAGCCAGTGCCCATTGCTCTCCTTGCCTTAGTAAAAAAGAAAAATTCTTCGTGTGGTCGTCACAATTCCGTGCAATCACGTTAAAAACCATCCTTCTGAACATCTGCTCTGCATCGGCATAGTTCAATTTTAACTCCCGCATGCACTGAAAGAGTTGCTCATAGCTGAAACTATTGACTAGATTGTAGTCAAAATGCTTCATAGCACAAAAGGTTTGTATGTGGTGCTTGATTTCACCGCCTTCCCGGTCAAAACGCTTGGTCATAAAATGAGCTCTGCCGTTTTCTTCCATTAAGCGTGATGGCATCATATCAATACCACAAGCTCTGGCCATATTGTAGTAGGCCATTTCTACTCTGCCGTAGCCATGACTGTTGCCTAATTGAACATCGCTTACCCCATCGAGTTTGATAAGCCATTGTTCGAATCCCTTAGGTGCTTTGGTTTGCCCGGATTTTACCTCTCCTGTTTTTTCGTTCCATGCAATAAGGGCTTTTGGACGAGCACCGCCGGCAGATGTGCCAATCTTCAAAATCTCCAATACGGCCTGTTCTTCGTCTTTGTTGAGATTGGTAGCAAACGCTTCTCGTTGGTCGAGCATCTTTTGAGCTGTAGCTACCAGGCTGTCGATTTCAACAGAAAATGTTCTTTTACTTTCTTTCATTACAGCCGGCTCAAATTCCAGGGCACCCATGCCGCGTGTGCCGATGAAGCAAAGCATTTCTACCGGATTCATGCTATCCTGTGGCCGGCCTTGTTGTGCAAGCCAAAGATTGATTAATTGGTTTCCGTATTTGTCGGGCAAAGCATCGGCCAACAAACCGGGTAAACCTTTGAAGGTGTTGTATGCTGAATTTTTATCCTTTCGAAGCTCTGGGAATGAAAACTGATTCCGATTATCAGAAACAGGCATTTTTAGTGGAGCCAAATCCCAGCTCAATTGTTTGAATTTTGGATCGTATTCAAAAGTAGCCAACCCATTGTCTGCGTCCCAGGCTACTGCACCTACTAATTTACCCCATATTTTTACTTCTGCTACTTGCATCATTTACCAATCTGTATCTTCTTTGTTTTCGTCTTTCCCGGATTTGCTTCGTGCCCGCTGGCGTTTTTCTTTTTGTAGTTTTGCTAATGCCAATGGACTTATCGTTTCCCTTACTTCAAAAGCATTCAGTACAGCAAGTTGATCCAAAACCCTTAACACTTGAATCAGTGTAGTAACCGTTACAGTTTCACCACGCTCCAGTAAGCTTAAGGTAGATCGACTGATACCGGCTGCTGTTGCAAGCTCATCTTGCGTTTTATTTCGCTCCAAGCGATGGTGCCTGACAAATGTGCCAATATATTTAGCCAGTGCTTTGTCGCTCATAGAAGCCCATTCTTTGAATGCTTTATCAGTCATAAACATGTATTTTTGCTCTTAGTGATTGATTTGTCATGCAAATATAAGGATTGATTTTGAATGGTGAATGATTAATGTTAAATAAACAGAATTTGTGAATGACTTACCATGCGTTAAAGTCTAATCAGTGTATTTGTGAATGATTATTCATGCAGTATATTTACCATTTAAGACATATTCTTTTTTGCTATCAAATTAATACTGGTGAGCAATTTCAAAAGTTCTGTTGTCTTAAAATGGGTTCATCAAATGCATTGCTTTCCAGTATAGTACTTGCATTCAGTAGCTCTAACTAATAATGGTTTCGTTGGTTTCCTTCGTGCAATGGCATTTTGATGAATAAAATCAGCCATAACTAACTTCTTAGATCCATAAACCCATAAACCGATGCCGCGCGAGTTGGTCATCGAGCGATAGTCGAGATGCCTTTCGCGTGGTGAACCTCAACAATTTCATTTAAGGCTTTTACTTCATAATCTTGTACACTTTGAACCGCTAAAAATGGCGCAATCACTCCGGAATCATTGGCACACTTTGAACCGGTTTATCCATACATCAAAGAAGGATAAAATTGATAATGATGTTATTCAATCATTACTTTCTTAAAATACCTTTTACTTTCATCTTTCAGTTCTATAAAATACATACCTGGTTTTAAGGAGGAGTCTGTTTGAAATTGGAATTCCTGTAAACCGCCTTGGTTTCTTCCTTCAAATAATGCTTGTGCCAAATGACCAGTCATATCAAAAAGCTTAATCGATACATCTGAGGCCTGAAAAATGGTGTATTTTAGCTGAAAGCCTGAACTAATCGGGTTAGGACTCACACGGATAGCTGTCACATTTTGAAAACCTTCACTGATTCCATCAATCAGGTCAAAATCGAAATAGTTGAGGTTAAAAGCATCATTATGCGCTGTGAAAGTCATGGTGTAATTGCCTTGTGGTAAATATACATTTGTTGTGAAATCTTCCCAGTTTTGCCAACCGCCAGTTGATTCAAATTCTACTGTAGTTGCTGTAGTCTCGTCAAAGCTGAGATTAAAT
>JAGYNM010000159.1 GCA_018399335.1 Bacteroidales bacterium
CAACGCATGGTTTCACACCACCCAATTCTGGGATGGCAGATCTCCCGATCTGGCTGATCAGGCCAAAGGCCCTGTGTTGAATCCTATTGAAATGGGCATGAAAAGTGCTGAAGATGTTATAGCCATTATGAGAGCCGACGAGGAATATCAGCAACTTTTTGCTGCAGCCTTTCCTGAGGATGAAGAGCCTATCACCTTCGACCGTTTTGCAGATGCCATCGCTGCTTTTGAAGGCACGCTGGCTACTCCGGCTGCATTCGACAGTTTTCTTTCAGGTGTTACAGATGTGATGACCGATGATCAAAAAGAGGGTCTTAGTCTTTTCATAGAAACAGGATGTATCGTCTGCCATATCGGTCCTGGCCTGGGTGGCACAATGATGCAGCGCTTCGGACTCGTACATGGCCCCTACTATGAATATACCAACTCTGAACTGCACGACAAAGGTGTAGCCGAAGTTACAGGAAAAGAAGGTGATGAATATGTTTTTAAAACTCCTTCGCTTAGAAACATCGAGAAAACTGCCCCTTATTTTCATGATGGCAGCACCGAAAGCCTGCACGAGGCAGTAAAAATAATGGCTTATACACAACTGGGCCGCGAACTTACTGATGAGCAAACCAATAAACTGGTAGCATTCTTCAAGAGTTTAACCGGGGAAATTCCTGAACATGCATTATAAGTCAAAAATCGATAGCCAAAAAAAAACGCCCCGAGTAATCAGGGCGTTTTTTTAAATAAGTAATGAGCAGGTGCTACTGAACAGCATCAGCCAGTTCACTACCTGGTTTAAACTTAACCACTTTTTTAGCGGCAATACTGATTTCCTTACCAGTTTGTGGGTTACGACCTTTTCTGGCAGCTCTTTTCGAGATCGAGAAAGAACCAAAACCAACCAGGGCAACACGATCACCTTCTTTTAAGGCTTTAGTAGTAGCATCGATGAAAGCATCTAGTGCTTTTTTTGCATCTGCTTTTGTCAATTCGGCACCTACGGCCATTGCATCAATTAATTCAGCTTTGTTCATCTTCTTGGATTTTAGTTAAAAAATTGGTTGAACACCGCACAAATATAGCGTTTTAAAATATCAGCGCAAGTTTTCAGGCTGAAAAGTACAAAATTTGTTGATAAAACAGCTGTTTTGTTGATAAATTTCACAAAAAACAGGAAGTTTTCAATGTTTTCAGGACTTATAGACACAAAAATTTGCGCACAAAAAGTATTATAGCGCAATTTTCCAGCAACCTTCCAGCTTAAAACCATTCAGAAAATCTCGTATGGTCATGGCTCTTTTGCCGGGCGACTGAATTTCTTTTAAGATCAAAAATCCATCAGGATGACTTACCTTAAGGTAACTTTTGTTATCGGTGTGAAGCAAATAGTTTTCACTGGCATGCGTTTCCTTCAATATTTCAGCCTGATAAACCTTGATTAAAACTTGCTGCCCCGACTCCTTATTAATAATAGTAGTGAAAGCTGCAGGATAGGGCGACAATCCCCTAATCTGATTATTGATTTCATCCAAACTTTTAGTCCAGTCGATCACACAATCAGCTTTAAAAATTTTAGGAGCCAATTTTAGTTGTGACTCATTAATTACAGCCTGTGGAACAGCCCTTAAACTGCCGTCAGCAATGCCAAATACTGTTTTAACGACCAATGCTTTTCCGGCCTCCATCATCCTGTCGTGCAAACTTCCGGCGTTTTCGCCTGCTGCTATCGCCATGCGGTGCTGCAAAAGGATACTCCCCTCATCAATTTTGTCGTTTAACAGAAAAGTCGTTAATCCGGTTTCCGTTTCACCATTTATAATAGCCCGGTTGATTGGTGCCGCACCCCGGTATTGCGGTAATAAGGAAGCATGCAGATTAAAAGTTCCCAAAGGTGGCATCTTCCACACCTCAACTGGTAACATCCTGAAAGCCACCACAACAAAAAGATCAGCGTTTAATTCGTCCAGCGATTTCAGGAAAGTTTCATCCTTCAGCTTTCGTGGCTGAAAAATCTGCAGGCCCTTATCCAGAGCCAGACTTTTAACTGCGGATTGCTGTAGTTTCTTACCTCTTCCTGCTGGTTTATCAGGAGCTGTGACAACAGCTTTTACCCTGATACCTGCCTCCAGCAGGGCTTCAAGCTGGGCAGCAGCAAATTCGGGTGTACCAAAAAAAACAACAGAAGGTTTTGTTGAGAATCCATTCATTAAGGCAAAATTAAACTATTCCAAACAAAAAACCTGATCTCTTTCGAAATCAGGTTTGTATTTATTTTCGCTATCAAATCTACTCTTTTCCTTCTGCCCTGGCGATGTAACGTTCTGCATTACGGCCTTCGGTAGTATTAGGATAGTTGATTTTTAAATCATTATAGATTTCAACGGCTTTTTTTACGTCACCGGTCAACTCGTAAGTTTGTCCGGCTTTCATCAAAAACATCGGGCTTGTAAGCTCATTGGCTTCATGACGAGCAGCCTTAAGGTACTGAGCAGCAGCCTCAGATTTCTTATCCAACTCGAGGTAAACGTCTCCAATTGCACCCAGTGCCATGGCAGCAACAATTTGATCCTTACCCTTAAAACTTTTCAGCTGATCCAATGCTTCCTCATATTCGCCTTGCTTCAGAAAGGAGATGCCGGCATAATATTTTGCCAGATTACCAGCCTTGGTTGATCCGTATTCATCAATCACATCCAACAAACCAAGATTATTTCCATCGCCATAAAGCGCTTTATTCAGTGAATCCTGCTCAAAATAAGCCTCTGCCATAAATAGCTGCGTTTGCGCTTCCTTTTCAAGTGGCTCGAGGTAATAGCGATTAACACCAAAATATCCCAAAACGATAACAACGATAACAGCAACCACTACTACCAATGATTTCTGGTTGTTTTCGATAAACTGTTCTGTTTTACTCAGCGTGCTTTCTACCGCTTCCAGTCTTTCGTCGCCTTTTTCCAATCCTTTATTATTCGTCATAGCTGTTGAAATTTTGAAGTGCAAAAGTAGTTTTTTTCCTGAAATAAAAGACACTCAGCCAGAATTTTTTACATTTGAGGCCGGAAGTACTTCATATGAATATCAGACTCATCCTGACGGCTTTATTTATCACTACCTTTAGCATGGCTCTCAGAAGCCAGCAGGCGGGCTGGTTTATTATTGAACAACAGGAAGATCGTTTTGGCAACTTCTCGAGCCAATCGGTATTCATTCAGGATCAGCAACTAAGAATAGAAAATGCCG
>JAGYNM010000016.1 GCA_018399335.1 Bacteroidales bacterium
AGTAACAGATATCAACTGCTGCGAAAACCGCGATGAGGTGGAGATAAAATTCGCAAATATTTCATTGCCCAATGCCTTCAGGCCAGGAAGTGCCATCGCGGAAAATACGATTTTTAAGGCTTTGGGAGCTGTTTCGGCACTTAACAACTTTAAGCTGATTATATACAATCGCTGGGGGCAATTGGTTTTTGAAAGTGATGATCCGCTGTTAGGCTGGGATGGCACCATCAAAGGTGAAGCTGCACCAGAAGCAGTGTATGTGTGGCAAATGACTTACGAAAGTAGCGAAAGCCAGTATCAAGCTTCCCAGGAGGTGGTGCAGCGGGGTGTGGTTACCTTGGTAAGATAATTGATTCGATCCGGTCGAATTGCCATTTTGTGTAATTTAGCCCTTTAATTTTTTCCACATGGCAGAAACTCTTCAGTTTACCCCACTGATCGCTCAAAATCTTAAGCTCGAACATCAAGCCGTTCGCAATGTTATAAAGCTTTTGCACGAAGGCTCAACGATTCCTTTTATCGCCAGATACCGCAAAGAAATGACCGGTTCGCTTGATGAAGTGGCAATTCAGGCCATTCAGCAACAGACAGAACATTTAGAAGCACTCGAAAAACGCAAAAAAAGCATACTCGAATCCATTGCTTCGCAAGAAAAACTCACTGATGAACTTGCGGCTAAAATCGAAGCAACAAGCGACATGCAAAGCCTCGAAGATCTATACCTGCCCTACAAACCAAAGCGCCGCACCAAAGCCACCATAGCACGCGAAAAAGGTCTCGAACCACTTGCTACTGTAATCATGAAACAGGAAGCAACCGGAATAGATCAGCTTGCCAGCCGTTTTATCAATCCCGAAAAAGAGATAAACAGCATAGAAGAGGCTTTGGCCGGAGCGCAGGACATCATTGCCGAGTGGGTAGCAGAAAACCCGAATACCAGAAAAATCGTTAGAGAAAACTACCATCATACTGCCATTATTCGATCGGTGGTTGCCGAAGAAGGAAAAGCCGAAGCACAGGTTTATCAGCAGTATTTTGATTGGTCGGAATCGCTGGACAATGCCCCTTCGCATCGCATTTTGGCACTTTTTAGAGGAGAAAAGGAAGGCATCCTGAAGTTGAAACTGGAAGCTGATAATGAACACAATATTTATCGGCTGAATAAGCTTTTTATCCGCGACAATGCAACAACAGCCGATCTGGTGGAAGTTGCTATAAAAGACAGTCTGAAGCGTCTGATCGTTCCATCCATAGAGACAGAAATCAGGAATTATTACAAAGAAAAAGCAGATCAGAAAGCCATAGCCGTTTTTGCTGAAAACCTGAAGCAGCTCCTACTAGCTCCTCCTCTGGGTTCCAGGCGGGTGCTGGCTATTGATCCGGGCTTCAGAACTGGCTGCAAAGTTGTGGCCCTCGATGCGCAGGGAAGGCTCGAGCATAACGACACCATCTTTCCTCACCCACCGCAGTCGGAAACCAAACAGGCACTCCAAAAGATTAAAAATCTGGTGAATGCCCACAAAATTGAGGTAATTGCCATTGGAAACGGAACAGCAGGACGCGAAACAGAAGATTTTATCCGCAACATCCGTTTTGACAAGGACTTAACTGCTGTGATGGTAAATGAAAGTGGCGCTTCAGTGTATTCTGCTTCTGCTGTGGCACGTGAAGAATTTCCTCATTACGACATTACTGTTAGGGGCGCTGTGAGTATCGGACGGCGGTTGATGGATCCTTTGGCCGAGCTGGTAAAAATTGATCCCAAATCCATTGGTGTAGGACAATACCAACACGATGTAGATCAGAAAGACCTGCAGCAAAGCCTCAGCCAAACGGTTGCCTCTTGCGTGAATGCCGTAGGTGTAGAGCTCAATACAGCAAGCGAACAACTCCTCACCTATGTGAGTGGTTTGGGACATCAGCTGGCAAAATCCATTATAAGCTACCGCAACCAAAACGGCCCTTTCAAAAGCAGGGAAGATTTAAAAAAAGTGCCCCGTCTTGGCCAAAAAGCCTTCGAGCAATGCGCAGGCTTTCTTAGAATAAGGGGTGCTGAAAACCCTCTCGACTCCAGTGCTGTGCATCCTGAAAGTTATGAGATTGTAGAAAAAATAGCTGCTTTGTCCAAACTCAGCCTGGCTAAATTAATCGGTAACAAAGACGCGCTCAAGCAATTGGATCCCAAATCGCTTGTTACCGAAAATGCAGGCATCGAAACTATTCAGGACATTCTTGCTGAATTGGAGAAACCGGGAAGAGACCCGCGTGCCAGCTTCGAAACCATGCAATTCGATCGTAATATCCGAAATTTATCAGATTTACGTGAAGGCATGGAACTTTTGGGAATTGTAACGAATATCACAGCTTTTGGGGCTTTTGTGGATATTGGTGTGCATCAGGATGGCTTGGTTCACATCAGCGAAATGGCAAACCATTTCATCAAAGATCCCAACGAAGTTGTGCGCATAAATCAAAAGGTGAAAGTGCGTGTCTTAGCACTCGACATCGCACGAAAAAGGATTACTTTAAGCATGAAAACCACCGTATAAAATACTTTACAGAATTTTTGAGCGTTAACACGATATGATCTTAAAAAATATTCAGCGAATCGTTGCCATTAGTATGCTTATATTGCTTTTTGGTAACAATATTAATGCACAAATTATTAAAGGTCAGCTTATTGCCGGTTTCAACTTTAGCCAGGTTGATGGCGATGAAGTGTACGGCTACAAAAAGCCAGGCTTACAGCTGGGTCTCGGCGCTATGATTCCCTTCGGCGATAAATGGGATTTATCCATCGAAACGCTCTACAACGAGAAGGGGGCCAAACAAAAAGCCCAGTATCCGATGCAGGCCGACAGCACAACCGGAGCTTACGAACTTTTCCTTAACTACCTCGAAGTGCCTGTTTTGGTGCATTTTACTGACAAAGACTTCATAACTGTTGGCACAGGATTTTCGTGGGGAAGGCTGATTACTGCACGGGAATATGAGCATGGCCGCCAAACTTCAACCAACGCACAGAACGAAGTTTACGATCCAAACGACTTCAACGTATTGGTTGACTTATGTATGCGGCTCTACCGACAAATCAAAATCAATTCCAGGTATGCCTATTCTTTAGCCAAAATCCGCACGCGCGAATACATCTCATCGCAAGGAAATCCCCTGGTCGCGTCATCAGTACAATAACCTACTCACTTTCAGGCTTGTTTATATGTTTAATGAAGACCGCAGTGAGCGAAACAGAGAAAACCACCCACATTATGAACAACTTAAAAGCAGAAAACTGGGTAAAGAATTTAGGTTTAATGCCACATCCCGGAAGGCGGATATTTCAAAGAAGTTTATCGGTCAGAAGAAGAAATTCTGCCCGGGCACTTCCTCCTGTGATTCAGTGGCAACAGAAATTTTAGCACTGCCATTTATTACCTGCTCGGGAAAGGAGATTTTTCTGCTTTTCATCGTATTAATTCCGATGAAACCTGGCATTTTTATGCTGGAGATCCCCTTGAAATATGGATGATTTTGCCCGACGGACAAAGCATAAGAAAGATCGTTGGCATTTCAGACGAAAGCTCCGTGCTGATGTTCACCGTAACAGCAGGAACATGGTTTGCCGCCCGAAGCACCGGCGAATACTCACTTTGCGGTTGCACAGTAGCTCCTGGCTTTGATTTTGCCGATTTTGAATGGGCGATTATACCCAGATGATGCCTTTTCCACAACAACACAAAATCCGATTAAACAATTTACGCGCGTTTGATCACCTTTGCTACGGTATCCCGCAGCCGCTTCCGAAAAGTATTTAGCCACCGGCAAAGCCATTTCACCAGCCAGCGGTTTCCATTCCGGATGCCATTGTACGGCAAGCAGGAATGATTTTGTGGTATCTCTATTGCAGCGCTTCCGGCAAGCTATCCGAACTTCTGGCAATTACGTGCAACCTCAGCCAGGCGATCAATCCCGATGATATCGCGCCACAGGTTGTAGCGAGCATAGAAATCCTCCAACGGAAAAAACTCCCGTCAGGATAAACCAAATGCTGCTTCCACCCGTCACCTTCGCCCCGGTGCAAAGTCTCACTTCCGGTATCTTCTGGCAAATCCACATAGCGTACCACCCAAATGCACATTAATCAGTTGCATGCCCCGGCAGATTCCCATCACCGGCATCTCTTTTTCCATTGCCAGCGCCAGGGCTTTCATCTCCAGAGTATCGCGTTTTCTGTTAAAACACTACAATGTGCAGTATCCGCCTCTTTGCCATACCATGCCGGGTAAAATGTCGTTGCCACCTGGTAAGCAGTAAAGCATCGCAGGTATCATAAATTTGTGGCAAGTCCTGGCGCTTTGAGCCTGGCAGCATGACACAACTTATATTGCTGTTTGTTGCCCCCACTTAACCAGCTGGAATACTGATAACTATCAGGCGAACGTTCCCATGAAAATGGCGATGGTGAGGTGGCCGCTGCCCATATATGCAACAAGTGTAAAGGAAAAGAAAATGCTCAGCAAACCGATGAATGGAATTTTGATTTTTTCAGCACTACATGTTTATAAATTATCCAGGTGAAACAGCAGCTGCAAATTACGAAATAAAAAGTTTAAGTGACCTAATAATCTGCGTTCGATATAAGGGTTTTCCTATTTCAGGATTTATCAGTCGTAAACTATTTTTGGTTGATCAAACGGCATAAATCCAGATTTATTGAAAGTATGGGGCATAAATGAGTTGCAATAGAACTTAAACACTTGATTGATAAATAATTCCCAGCCCACGGATTCATCCATGGGCTGGGGAATTTAGGCACTATTTAACGTCAATGGATTTATCCATTTACCTCCTAATCAAATAAAAACTCATAAATTGTTTGGGAAATCTATCTTACCCAATGATAAATTCGTGAGCTTACGTATACAAATACCTTTTAATATTCTTTTTCGGCGTTTTCACGAACTCCACATCCACAATTTCTATTCCGCTAATCTGTTCGTAGGCAGGCAGCTCTTTGTTGAGGTGTTTAATCATTTCTTTCATTCGGTTCTCAATATCTGAAAAGTCGAGGCGACCACATTCCATGGCTTCCCGATCAGGATAAATCATGGCAACAAGTTTGTTTTGTTGTTGTTTTATAACGCACTCTGCCACACACGGCATGTTCATGATGCGCGCTTCCAACTCTTCGGGATAGATATTTTGCCCCGATGGCCCCAACAACATATTTTTGCTGCGGCCTTTCAGGTAAAGGTAACCTTCGGCATCCAGATAACCAAGATCGCCCGTGCAAAGCCAGCCATCTTTGGTAAATGCTTTTTTGGTATCTGCTTCATTTTTATAGTACCCAAGCATCAGGTTGTCGCCTTTTACCTGCACCTCGCCGGTTTCATTATTGGGATCTTCCTTTGATATCCTTATTTGCATCCGATCGACAACTTTACCCGCCGAACGAAACTTTGACTTTTTATACCCTATATAACTGATCAGAGGACCGCATTCAGTCATCCCATAACCAACGGTATAACGGAAACCTATCTTCCTGAAAAACTGCTCAACTTCTTCACTAATAGGCGCTCCACCAATCACGATTTCACTAAAGCGCTCCCCAAAGGTTTCGGTTAGAGCCTTATTCACCTTTTGCTCAATAACACCGCTAATGACAGGCGTTTTGAGCAATAATTTCATTACCGGTTTGTCAATCTTCGGCAGTATGCGCTTCTTATAAATCTTTTCGATCACCAGCGGAACAGACAAAATAAGATGAGGTCTGATATCGCCAAAGGCCTTGGTAACGATGGCCGGTGAAGGAATTTTGGTAAGAAAATGAACATGACAACCCATCGTAAAAGGAAACAAAAACTCGAACAACAGGCCAAAAACATGTGCCAATGGTAAAAAAGAAACAATCTGATCTCCCGCATTCAACGGCATGTGCTCTTGTGCAAAAACGATATTCGACCACAGGCTGCGTTGGGGAAGCATCACCCCTTTTGTGAAGCCAGAAGTGCCGCTGGTATAGGAAATAACGGCTACATCATCCGGATGCGATTCCTTGAAATTCAAGTCATTATCATCTTTTGAATCTTCCTGCCACGCTTTGGCTTTTTTGATGGCTATTTCAATTTTCGATTTTGGATCGTATAACGACTCTAGCTGACTCAAGCTAACGACCCCATCTAATTTAGAAAGGTGTTCAACATCAACTTTCGTAAATAAAGCTGTTGAGGCCATTAACAGACGTGCATCAGAATGATTGATGATATGATGGGTATTCTCGGCCGAAAAATCTGGAAGAATAGGGACAACAACTGCTCCATAAGTTATGATTCCGATAAAAGCTATACCCCATCCGGCAGAATTACTTCCCAAAAGGGCTATTTTATCCCCACGGTGTATTTTTGCTTCTTTAAAAAAATGATGCATAAACTTCACGCTGTCAGATACCTGCTGATAGGTATAAGTTTCGCCACCATAATCCGAAAAAGCAGGTAATTGACTCTGTTTAAGCATTGCACCAGCGAAAAATGAAAGGAGTTCTGAGTTAGCTTTTTTTGTCATTTTAATTCAGGTTTAGGTTTCACTTATCCAATTTTCTCCAAATAAACGTGCAAGGTAATTATTTTTAAGGCAATTACAGCTTCCTGATAAAGATTATGCACTAGCGGTTGAAATCAGGCAAAAACATTTCAGACCATTCACCTGATTTCAAAACCAGCCAAAATTTTGATACACCTTGCCTAAAAAATTTTAAGTAATTTTTAACAACCTATCACTTTCTCTTATATAACATTGTTATTCTGCAACTTATAATCATCAAACTATCGAAATTACTACAGAATTCGAAAAGCTGTGAACCTTGAACAAATCTGATCTGTTACTAAAAATCTGAATAATGTATTTTAGCACCCTATTACCGATTTAAACAACCATAGCAACACACACTCATGACACAACAAAAATCCAAAAAAGACTTTCTGAAACGCGCCCTCGACAAGGTAGAGGTGATTGGCAACAAGCTCCCGCAGCCCGTAACGCTCTTTTTTATCCTGATGATGCTCACCCTGCTGCTTTCGTGGATTTTTGGCGGTATAACAGTTGATCACCCAGGTAAAGCAGCCGGATTGCTCGACAAAGAAGGTAATCCTGTCGACACTATCGAAGTGCTAAACCTGCTTTCGCGTGATGGCTTCCAGCTCATCATGACTAAGATGGTTTCCACTTTTGCCATGTTTCCTCCTCTGGGTTTGGTGCTGGTGGTGATGCTGGGTATTGGTGTAGCAGAATATACAGGTATGATCTCGGTTGCCTTGCGACTTTTTGTATCACGCGTGCCCCGTTCGCTCATCACTTTTTCCATTGTGGTAGCTGGAATGATCAGCTCCATCGCTGCCGATGCCGGATATGTTGTGCTTATTCCGCTGGGCGGAGCAATCTTTTTAGGTATGGGCAGGCATCCGCTTGCCGGGATTGGCGCTGCCTTCGCAGGCGTTTCGGGAGGTTTTGGCGCTAACCTCTTCCCTACCGGCCTCGACCCCATGATCGCTGCCTTTACCGAACCTGCTGCACAGATACTCGATCCTTCTTATACGGTGAACCCCCTCTCTAATTATTACCTGATGGCTGCCTCCGTGCCTTTTGTAGGTTTAGCCGGCACCTGGGTGACCGAAAAAATTCTTGTTCCCCGCCTTGGAGCCTATAAACCCGATTCCAGCGTTACCATCGAAGAACAACCGGCCATTTCGCGACAGGAGAAAAAAGCCCTAGGCTGGTCGGCCTTTGCCACCGCTATCTTTTCTGTGCTCATTGCGCTTACTGTAATCCCTGCCGACGGCCTTTTGCGTGGCGATGTCGATCCGATAACAGGCGTGCGTGATCTTCGTCCTTTTTATGATTCACTGGTGCCCATTATGTTTATTGGATTTTTTATTGCCGGACTGGTTTATGGCATCGTGGCCAAAACTATCAAAACCGATAAAGATGTGAGCGATATGACTGCCAAAAGTATGTCGACTATGGGTTTGTATATTGTGATCGCCTTTGTAGCTTCACAATTTGTGGCCTATTTCAACTGGTCGCATCTGGGCAGCGTGCTGGCCGTAAAAGGCTCTGAAGTGCTCAAAGCCATTGGTCTTACGGGCGGTCCTTTACTAGTAGCTTTTATTCTGGTTTCGTCAGTTGTGAACCTGATCATGGGAAGCGCGTCTGCCAAATGGGCTTTACTGGCACCAATTTTCGTCCCAATGCTAATGCTGATGGGCTATTCGCCCGAAACTACACAGGCCGCTTATCGCATTGGTGATTCCTATTCCAATGTTTTAACCCCACTTCTGCCCTATTTCCGCTGGTGATTGTTTTTGCCCAGAAATACGTTAAAGATGTAGGCATCGGTACACTCATTTCGATGATGTTGCCCTTTGCAATAGCCTTTGCTTTGGTGCGTATTCCCATGTTGTTGATTTGGATTTGGGCCGGACTGCCACTAGGCGTAGAAGGACCAATTTATTACTTGCCTTAGCGGATTAGTTTCGGAATATTTCTCCAAAAGCATTCCGTTATTTACCTGATACTAAATTGTATCACAGCGACTTAACTTTCATTTTTATTTGACTTTCAGTTATCAATTTGGAATGGCTGCACTAGCGAATTTTGCCTAAAACCTTGCGAATTCAAAAGAATTTGGGTCAGTCTCAAGTTTGAGGCAGCACAGCACTTTCATCCGCTTAAATTTGCTTCATTGTTTAACTCAAAAACCAATGAGGATGAAATATTTCAGGCTGCTCGTGCTGTTTGTAGCACTTTTATTTTCTGTTTCTTCAATGGGGCAAATAAAAATTGACCTCAAAAAGAAGCTCAACCGCGAAACCAATCAGCGTGCCAATGAAAAAACAGATAAGGCGATCGATGAAAGTTTTGACAAACTGGAGGAAGGCGTTGGTGGCATCTTCAAGAAGAAAGACAAAAACAAAAAAACTGACAAAGAATCAGCAGAAACTTCCAAAAACGCAGAAAAATCAAAAGAAGAACCCAAATCGCTACAAACAGCTAAAAAGTCAGCTATGGATGTACAATGGTCCAAATTTGATTTTGTGCCGGGCGATATCATCATTTTCGAAGATAGTCCATCTGCTTCGGAACGTAATGGAGAATTCCCCAGCCGATGGGATTTGGTGAAGGGGCAAGTCGAAATTATGACAATAAATGGCGAAAATGTAATTGCATTTATGGATGGTAGTCCAATGATAGTGCCCTATCTTAAAAACGCTGATAAAGACTACCTTCCGGATGTATTTACTGTTGAATTCGATATTTATCGTCCGGCAAACGGAAACCGTTTAAAAGTGTTTTTTCACGACACAAAAAATCAGAATAGCTTTTATCAGGACGAATTGGAAATCAATCTGAATCGCGCTGATTACAAAGAAATAACCAGCGAGTATGATTCGAAAAAGAACGGTGAAGAAGGCAACTGGATTCATGTTTCTATTGCGCATACCAATGGACAGCTAAAGGTTTATCTGGACGAAAACCGATTACTGAATATCCCGCGCATGGGCGAAAACCCAGCAGGCATCTCCATTCAGCCTTATTTTGCCGAACACGCCAGCGGCAAAACCTGGTATATGAAAAACTTCCGCCTTGCTGAAGGTGGCGTACCTTATTACGACAGGGCACTGCAAGACGGCAAAATTATTGTTACCGGCATAAAATTCGATGTAGCCAAAGCCAGTCTTAAGCCAGAATCCATAGGGCCAATCAATGAGATTTTTTACGTCATGCAAAAAGATCCCGGAATTAATTTTTCTGTAGAAGGCCATACCGATAGCGACGGCGATGGAAATACCAACCAAAAACTCTCAGAAGATCGCGCTAAAGTTGTTATGAATAAACTGATCGAACTGGGAATAGCACCCGCACGCCTCAAATCGAAAGGCTTTGGCGAATCAAAACCAATGGCAGATAATGCTA
The DNA here is from genome assembly GCA_018399335.1 of Bacteroidales bacterium. GTDB lineage: Bacteria > Bacteroidota > Bacteroidia > Bacteroidales > F082 > UBA5536. The sequence continues at coordinate 9,967 of JAGYNM010000016.1, forward strand.
CAGCCGAAGGCAAAGCCCAGAACCGTCGGGTGGAATTTATAAAGTTTGAAAAAAGCGAATCATCCCTTAATGCCGAATCCTCTGAGCAAGCAGATAATAGCACGCCCGAAAATGCCATTTTGATAAATAATAAGGAAATAATTAGTGGCCTCTTAAAATCATCTGATGACGCACTTTGGTATAAAGTGAATTTAAAAAGGAATCAGCATCTATCATTAGGAATTACAGAAGGTTGCGGACTTATTTATATAGATATGTTCGACAATAGCGCCAGTACCAAACTAGCGCAGGATACCGAAATGTGTGATTTACAATTTACAAATAGCGCCGGAAACGATTCCTTCTTGCTGAAGGTTTACTTACCGCCCAACAGAAAAAATAATCCAGCTTTTAGCTTCAAGCTAAGCATTGAGTAAAAGCAATTTAATCTATAACTTTAATCCTAAACAAATGAAATACACCATCATCAGTTTGATACTGCTCTTCAGCAGTATGTTTAGCTATGCACAATCCACTATCGGCATTTATCAGATTAAATCGGGCTATGTGGAATACGAACTCACCGGAAATACAACCGGAACAAAAAAACTCTGGTGGGACGATTACGGCATTAAAACCCGTACAGAAATCCAATCGACCAGCACCACTAAAATCATGGGAATGAAGCAGGTAAACCACACAAATTCGGTTGAGATTAAAAACGGAAATACCCTTTGGGTTGTTGATAAAGACAAAATGACCGGACAGGAAACCAGTCTGGAAGGCCTCGTCGATTACTCCGAATTTGAAAAAATGAGCGAAAGGGAAAAAGAGGCCTTTGCCGAAGCCCTGCTCGACAGTTTGGGGGGCGAAAAGCTGGCTCCCGAAATGTTTTTGGGTTGCCAATGCGATGTGATTTCATTGTGGGGCGCAAAAGTATGGACATGCCAATCGGTACCCCTCAAAACAGAAACCAATGTAATGGGCATCAAAGCCAATGAAACAGCAACGGAATTTAAAAAAGACATCGCTATTTCGGCTGCAAAGTTTGAAAAAATGCCAGGCGTAACATACACGCAACAAGGAAACTACATGAATATGCTGGATCAGTTGCTGGACGAAAACCCCAGTGGATATCCCGATGAGGAGGACGAGTAGAAACACATAATCCAAAACATTATGAAAAAAATTAAAATTAGCTTATTGCTCGTTGCATTAGTTCATTTCTTGTCTGGTCAGGCACAAAACGAAACAATTTATAACTACCTCGAAAACACCAAACAGCTGTCCGTTAAGTATATCGGAGATAATAATCTGTCTCAACTATCCGATGCCATAATTTATCATGCAGATTTGAGCTTCGATTTGGAAAATTCAGGCTATGGAAGCATCATCAATTCGGCTTGGTTTATCAAAACCCAAACGGAATTGAAAGCCTTTAGTCAAATGGAAGAGCTGTTGGAATCAGCCTTGTTTATCAACAGTTTAGGTGACTTTAGCCTTCAAAACAATGAAGATGCCCTTTTGATGCAAACCATACTTTTACTGTTTGATAATGAAAGTTTTAATGAAGGATATTTCCAAAAGGAAAATCAATGGTTCTTTGTGAGAAGAAAATTCTTCGAACGAGCTGAACTGATTGTAGTTGCTACAAATCAATCTGGTAAAATTACATCAATTGAGTTTCGACATGAAGACAATATGCCAGCATTTGAAGGCCTTGCTGCAGGCGAAAAGTTATCCTCCGAGAGGATTGAAATGGGATTGATGAAAAATGACAGCCTCGAAATGCTCAATCACCTTGCTGCTGAAGTTGACTATCATTTTTCAATAAAAGAAAGTCTGTATCCGGAATTAAAATCCATCTCGGCTGCCGATTTTTACCTGATTGAACTTTCCATCTCCCAAAAACAGCAATACGAAAGCTACACATCGACTATGGAAAGCATTTTAATGGATTATCAAAACCAATATTTCACTACTACCAGTGTAGAAAACCTGCTTAGCTCAGCTTTGTTTTTCGAAAGTATCAATCCCGACTTTATCATTACCAATGAAAGTGATGCAGCTCGGTTTGAAGCAATTTTAGATGTTTTATTCCCAGTAAGCACCGACCAACAAAGCCTTAAATCGCATACGAAACTAGCAGATGATATTTGGGCCTTCACACGAACTGAATCTTTTGATCAGATGCATGGCTGGCTGGTGCAGCTGAATGATAAAAAACAAATTAAAGCTTTAACAAACGGTGAAATCTCCGAGACTGCAATAATGCGTCTGCGGATGCAAGACCCTGACTACAAAGTAGATTACGGCTTCAAACTAATAAATCCAACTAAAACAAATCTAAACCTGAAAGAAGGTCAAGGCCTGAAAATTGAAATTGAATTCAGCGAAATGCCTGTAAACGCTTCTGGGGCATGGATTATGACCCGTTTCAATGGTCAGAAGGCAGGGATTATGGCCTCCAGTCAGATGACATCTCCATTTTACGATGAAGTTCCACCCGAACCCCTCTCCAAAGGCAAGCATATGTTAGAATACCTATTGTTAATGCCTGGTGAAGATACGGATAATACACTTGGGCAAATTGTATTGACAATTAATGTAAAACAATAATCAAACACATATATCGATGACCTTACAAAGAACCTCTTCTCTCACGGCATTTTTTGTTGGTATTGCTTTTCTGGCCGGAGCCTGGGCAATGTACACCTACCTCAGCCTTCCCATAGCTGCCGAAGCAAAGGAAACAGAATTGTGGCCCAGCGTTCAAGGCGTGATCACACATGCCGATGTATCTCAAACAGAAAGCGATGGCACTGCCATGTATGCCCTGGATATCACCTACGAATTCTGGGTGGATGAACAGGCGTATTCAGGCAGTCGAATATCACTCACAAGTGAAAATTCACGTACAAGTAATTTCAGAGCTATTAAAAAAGATCTGAAAAAATATGCTGTTGGAACAGCAATACCTGTTTACTATGACCCTGAGCTGCCCTATAATGCTGTTTTGCAACCCGGAGCAGATTTTTGGACCTATTTCATTAAATATATGCCCTTGCTTTTTGCCTTGTTCGGATTGCTGCTGCTTTTTGGTGCAATCAAAAAATTTATCTTACTTTTAATCGCACTTTTTATTGGATTAAACAAATCATAACCCCTTTATAATAAAAACATTAAAGCATGAAATCACACGAAATTGATTACAAAATAAAAGGACACGACATCCAGTTTGTAGAAATTGAACTCGACCCCAACGAAACGGTTATCGCCGAAGCAGGTGCTATGCTTTACATGAAAGAAGGTATCGACTTTGAAACAAAAATGGGTGATGGCTCTGAGCCAGATAAAGGACTGTTTGGCAAATTGTTATCAGCCGCTTCACGCAAAATTACTGGTGAATCTATTTTCATTACGCACTTTACACACCGCGGTATGGGGAAAAGTCAGGTAGCCTTTGCAGCTCCTTATCCCGGCACCATCATTCCAATAGATTTAGCCGCTATGGGTGGTCGGATTATTGTTCAGCGCGATGCCTTTTTGTGTGCTGCACTAGGCACCAAAATCAGCATGCATTTTAATCAAAAACTGGGAGCAGGATTTTTCAGCGGCGAAGGATTCATCTTGCAAAAGCTACAGGGCGATGGCAAAGCATTTATTCACGCCGGCGGCACTGTGATCGAACATGAACTAAAAGGAGAAACATTGCGTGTTGATACCGGCTGTGTGGTTGGCTTTCAGGACGGTATTGATTTTAATGTGCAGCGCGCAGGCAATCTCAAATCGATGATTTTCGGCGGTGAAGGACTTTTTGTAGCTACACTAAGGGGAACCGGAAAGGTTTGGCTGCAGTCGATGCCCATTAGCAAACTCATCAATCAATTGTCGCCCGGTGGCGCTAACACTAAAAAAGAAGATCGTGGGGGCTTGCTGAACAGCTTGTTGGAATCGTAGGTTTGTGAAGAGGCTGTTGGCTGGCTGCCTGGATTTTAAAAAGAGTTTGCTGCCTGTCTGACTGCAAAGCAAGGCAGGCCACAAAGCACTTTGTGCAAACAGATTTTTATTCACCTAAAAGGTGCAGCGCACCGATCTATTTGTAACTTGCTATGAAACAAGAGACACAAAAGGTGCAGCGCACCGATCTCTACTTGGCTTTTATAATTGATTGACTGGCTTTAAGCTTTTAAGTGATGTGTCTTTTGACCAGCACATTTCGGTATCCTAATTTGCAAAAACCTATTTTCAAGATTATTGCCTGCTCCACACACCACTGATTGCATCGATACGTGGCGTGCACAGATCTTTAACAGCACTTAAATGCATTTCATCACCATTAACTTCAAAATGATAATACCCATTTTCATCACCGCATTGATCATCCTTGTAAATCACGAAAGTACTGTTATAGGTGGTAAAAGCTGTTGATGAATTTGCGTGTCCCGGAATAGGATCAATCATTTCCCAGTGCAAACTTCCATCGGCTTCAAGTCTCAGGCTGATGCTATACTCAGCGTCATCTAGGAGATAAGATTTTGTCCAGGAAGCCACTAAAGCAGGGTCAACCGCAGGATCTTTGATCGTCCACTGCCCATCTAGTGCTGCCACGCGAGGAGCGAAAGGATCGTCAATCACTGCCAGCTGAAGGTACTGATCCGATTTTGACCATTGATAAAAACCCTCAGCCTCTATTTCCGGATCACCGAAAACCCTAAGCTGATTACCTGATATTTCAAAACTTACCATGCTGTTCTCGTGATTACTTACCGTATCGAGCACAATCCATTCAAGCGCACCTTCGCTGCTAAGATTGAGTTGGGCTGTGAAAATTTCCTCTCCGGAATATACTCTTTCCCAGCTTCCTACGGGATTTTGAATCGGTGAATCCACATCATTCCTGCAAGCTGTGACAGCAATGAAGAATAACAACACAATAAAAAATTGTGTTTGATGCTTAAAAGATATACTTGTCATAATTGTTTTCATTTTGGAAAAACATAGGTATAAAATCAGTAAACTATCTTCTGCCGACAAGTCATCAGACTAAAAAAGTTACATTAGAAATGCTGAATTATCATGTGAAAGAATAGTAATTAATATGGTTCACGGAATCTGTTTCCAACATTAGTCAGCCTGATTTTGTTACAACAAATGTAATTATTATTGTTATTATTGCAATTATTGCAGGGAAATATGCATGAATAAAACTTAAAACAAATTTAGAGTACGTAAACGAACATCAAAGATAGTCTGCAAACCCACCTTAACCTGTGCAACCTATGTTGAGCCTGCTGATTTGAAACTGGGGATCGGTCCTAACTCATACAGCCAATTTTTAGGCATGAACAAATACTTACTATCCTATTCCTTATGAAAGTTTAATCCTGAAATATTCCTCTTTCAACACAAAATTTGGCAAAGATATTTGCCTGCTAGTTCTGTATATTTCAGGAAAATTTTAACTTTACCCCACAAAATCAAAACAAAAAATGGTTTGGAAAGTTTTTTCAACTTTCTTCCCTAAACAAATTACTAAAACCAGCCTTTTGCTTAGCATTCTTTTTTTAACATGCTTAAGCACCAAATTCCTTTTGGCCTCTGAAAAAATTTCTGAAACGTACACAGAAGCTAAGTCATTCTATCTTCAGCGTAATTATACATCTTCGCTATCCTTATTTTTAAAGCTAACCCAATCCGCCGATGATAGCCTGAAAGCGAAAGCCTGCAATGGAGTCGGACTTAGCTATCTAAACCTAAAAGCCTATGATTCTGCAATTTATTATCTTGAACAAAGCTTTGACATTAGACGTTCAATGGCTGATTCGGCTGGCATGGCAAACACCCTGCTCAACATGGGAAACGTCTATTTACGGAAGGGTTGGTATCAGGTTGCAGCACGGAAATACCAAAACACTTTGGATGACTATGAGCAACAACTCAGCAACCATCGCAAGGCCTCACTTTATAATAATTTAAGCCTGTCGTTGATGTATCAAGCCAACTATAGCAAAGCCTTTGAAGTACTCACCAAAGCACTTGATCTTGCAAGAGAAAGCGGACAAAAAAGTACTATAGCCAATTGCTGGATGAATATGGGCAATGTATATGAGAAACTGCCTAATGTTCAGATGGCGATCATCGCATACGACTCAGCTAAAACTATTTACGATCAAATTGGTGATAGTGTAAGCATGATGCAAGCCTGGTATAATCACGTAAAAATTCGCGCAACGAACAAGGGCAACATCAACTATACGTTAAAACAATACGACAGTATAGAGCAATTTTTGATCAAAAAAAATGTACAAAGCAGCCTGTTTAAGCTTTACAATGCAAGAGCCGACCTTTTAAATGAGATAGGAAACCTTCAGGCATCTATTGCTTATCGTTACAAGGCCATTCACCTACCTAATGTTTTGGATGACGAAAATGCACTAGCAAAGATACAATTGGCTCATACACTACTTATCGAAAAACAACCTACTAAAGCAGAGGAATTGTTAGAGGAAGTAAAAGAACAGATTTATCAAAGCGATAATTTAAAACTACTTTGTGATTATTACGAAGCCCAAATGTATTTAAGTCAAAATAAAAAGCTGACAGACAGTATTTTAAAATACACGCGTAAATATTTTCAAAGCAAGCTACAACTTACGGAATTGTCTGCAGAAGAAAAATTCAGAGAGCTGGTGACAGATCGCCAGTTAGATCTTCGTGAGCAGCAATTAATAAAACTTACTGCTAAAAATGAGTTTATTCAACAAGAAAACCTTAGAATGCAGCAACTTACCCTTTTGCTGGTTATTAGTATCATCCTTGCCCTGCTTGCCCTATTGGCTGGCTGGAGCAGTTTCAGGAAACAACTATTTATCAATCGCCAAAAGCAAAAAATTGTTCAAACCGAACTCAAGGCAATTGAAGCGGAGAAGAAAAAACTTGAAACCGATCTTGAACTTAAAATACGTGAAAACATTACAGAAACCATCCGTCTTGCAGATAGAAACCAGTTAGTTAATACTATTAAAGTAAAGCTTGAACAGCTGAATAGAAGCAAACATTTAGATGAGAGTCAGCAAAAACTGCTCACTGACCTTTTAAACGAAATGAAACATCTCCCTTTCGAAAAAGCCATGAAAGCCTTTGAAGTACAATACAACCAGGTAAATCCACATTTTAAAGAAAAGCTCCTCCACAGCCATGATAAACTTACTGAGTACGATATTATACTAGCCAGTAGTTTAGCGCTTGGCATGAATAATCCACAACTTGCAGATTTACTACAGATAAACACAGAAAGCCTGCGAAAGGCAAAATATCGGTTGAAAAGAAAGCTCAAATTAGATCCTGAAACTGACTTGTCAAACTATCTGAAATTATTAAATAACAAGTAACATTTTTTTTTCTAAGACAATTATAAATCATCTATTCAATTGCTTTTTTTGCTGTAAGTATTAATATTTATATTTATTCTAAGTATTACAATAAATATACTTAATATTTATATAGATGTTTATAGCTATATAGTAATAAATCGGTAAAATGCATATTAACGTTCAAGATAATAAAATCCCAGTTTATAGAATTCTACACTCAAATAAGCAAGAAAAAAAGTAGCATTATATATTGAAATACAGTATATTAAATAATTACGTTCCTCCTGTCCACGCAATGTCCACGCCATAAATTTGCATCTCAAAAGGCACTCCTAATACATTTGCTATATTATTTTCAAAATCTAAAGTTATGAAAAAAACAATTTTTATTTTTTTATTGCTGGTTGGTTCAATAACAGCAAGTGCACAAGCATTTTTTGAAAAAGGTCAAAGCGGGTTTTCAATAATGGCGGGTATGCAAGAAAGCTATTTTGAAGATGGAGTTTGTGGATCCCTGGAGTATAGTTTTAAAGGACAATTTGATGTTGGTATTGGTTATGGGAGCTTTAAATACAATAAAAGCCATTTAGAAGACATTATGGGATTTACACTCAACACGAGCCCAAAGGAAACAGTAATTTTGGGTTACGCAGAATACTGGCTTCTGCGCTCTAATCCGGGCAAAGACAGAATGATTAATTTTGGCTTATGGGGTGAGTACGAATCTGAAAAATATTCCGATTCCAAATCTGATTATAATAATGATGAATACGAGGACATTTCCGGTAAGGCATTTGCGTTAGGATTTGAATTTACAATAGACTTTGTTGTGAAAAGCGGTTGGAAAATGCAACCTTACTTCTGGATGGGAAATGTATGGGCTACTGAGGACTATACAATAAATAATAATCAAGAAAAGGAGTCTTTTTACGGCACTGGCGCAGGATTAGGTGTTATGTTGCAAAAGGTTTTTCCAAAAGGTAATAGTATATTACTCGTAATGGAAATGGATATGGACAATTTGGAAAGCTCCAATGATACCGCATTTGAAATGAGCATTGGCTTTACGCTGCCAACAACTAACAGACCCTAGTAGCTAAAAGTTTATTAACACGGGTAGGCCTACAGCAGCAATTTGCTTGTGCCTGCCTTTTAATAGTTTCTAAGAATTTTACACCATGATTAAAACAAATTTGTACAAATTTCTCCTCCTCATTATTTTTTTTACATTAATTATCAGCTGTGATAAAAAAGAAGGTGAATTACCTTTAAATGATCATCTCATTAGTGGTGTTTTTCTTAGCGAAAACCATCAGATCGCTGACAGCCTGGAAGCCCTGCTTATTTTTAGCTTCAACGAAAAATCTGATGGCAGCGTGGAAGGTGGTGTAAGACTAGTCTTTATTGGTTACAGGGGCGATTTTGTCAATCAAAAATACCTGGCTACACATTTAATTGGACATTGGCAGGAAGACAATAACGGTAACACCCTAATGGCTGGAGAAGTTGATCTTGGAGAAGATATTGGGTCTATAGCCTTTTCAGGGCTCATAGCAAATAATGATACAATGCAATATTCACTAAGCAGCAAACACTTAAACACCAATGGAGTTGCTATAAATAAAGGCAAATACCTGACAGGTTCACAAGAAACAAAATCCACAAATGACTTTATTGGCAACTATTTAGCATCATGCAGTGAACCTGTACCCTATGACCTCAACAATAATCCTTTTCATGTTGATATCACTATCACTGATGCAGACTATTGCTGCGGCGGCATCTTCTTATCAGGATATGCAGATTATGTGGCTGACAATGGCATACCTTACCTTGAGAATACCATCCAGTCTCTTGATGAAACCAGTGAGGTAATAGGCAATATGACCTATCTATCAACTGTAGATCAAAACTTCATTATTCATACCTATAATAATTGGAACCCTCCTGATGAGCTTTCAGCCTTTTATATTATCTATCCAAGCTTACACCATAACATCAACTCATACTATGGATCTACTCAACTAACGCCTGTAGATTCAAAATAAAAATAATTTTTTTTACTAAAATCAAATCGAAACAATAAATTCAAAGAATCATGAAAACACTACAAATTACAATTGTACTTTTTATTTCAATATTTTTACTCTGCCAATGTAAATCAGTTCAGGAAGAAGTTGATCCCATGCAACAGAGCATTCCTTTTAAAAATGTGATGGAAAAGACCCTTATTCTCAATGTAATGAATCATGGAATTGCATTAAACAGTGTATTTTTAGACCTGATAGCTGACAGTTTGGAGCGACAGCAATTCGCAAAATATTTCCTCTCTGATACCAGGTTTTTCGATGATGAATCCGGCTACTTTTTTATTGAAAGCTATTCCGGTTATAATATTGTTGATGGAGCCTTTCCGCAAATTGAAGGGTTATATCGGTTAGATGAAGTTACTCCAGATGGTTACAAATATGTAGAACAGATGATCAAACGTGCAACACACAACGGACAGGGATGGGTAAACTATACTTTCATTAATCCTGAAACAGGACTGAAAGACCAAAAATCAGCTTTTGTTAAAGCCATTCCAGTAGCCAATTGGTATATCGGGGCAGGCTATTATGCTGGTGAAATATTAGACCATGATGCTTTCAGTCAAAGTCAATCCATCGACTATGAATATCTAACACTTGTAAAATCTATGTCGCAAAGTATTGCTTCTGTTTACCAAAATTATAATGAAACAGATGCTGGCAATTACATCAAAGAGATAATCCATTATGTCGCATTTAACAGTGATATGTCTGGCTATTTTTTTATTTATGATCTGCAAGGAAAAGTAATTGCTCACGGTGCAACACCCGGGCTTGAAGGGCAAAACCTATACAATTACAAAGACGCTGCAGGGAATTATGTTATACAGGATTTGATTCAAAAGGTACAAACTGAAGGACATGGATTTGTAGATTATTATTGGAACAATCCTGCTGATGGAAATACAGAAGCGAAAAGGGCATATGTTACAAAAATAGAAGGAACAGATTATTTTATCGGAAGTGGTTTTTATCATCAATAAACAAAAGCTGTTCCTAATAGACTTTGATTCTATTCCAATACATATACTGGGCGCTATTAAGTCAAGAATAACAATACACAAAGATGAGTGAATTAAGCAAAGTACTATCAAAAAACTCAAAGAAAGAATGGTTAAAAAGGGAAAAAGCCTGGCAGCAGGAGATGCTCACAAAGAGCCAGCTGGTGACCACCAAAAACGGCCTGATGGAATATGCTAAGATAGGCGATGGGGCTGTTGTAATGGCAGTACACGGGATGCCGGGAGGCTTCGATCAGGGAATTTTTGGATTTGATTGGATAGCCAATGCAGGATTTCACTTGCTTGCCCCAAGCCGACCGGGATATTTAGGCACTCCGCTCGGCACAGGAAAAACATATCCCGAAGCTGCTGATGCTTACGCCTCTATGCTCGACAAGCTCGGCATTGACAAGGTTTCAGTGGTGTCGATCTCCGGAGGTGGTCCATCAGCATATGAATTTGCCATTCGCCATCAGGACAGGATTAATGCTTTCGTTCCAATCGATTCAATTGTGCTAAAAACATCCATGCCTGCTGATTTTGGAAAATTGGCAAGTGCTTTGTATTTTAGCGCTGCAGGACAGAAAATATTAGGTTTCACCGCAAAATATTTTCCCAAAAAGGTAATGCAAGAACTGATTAAATCCAATTCGGTTTTAACAACCGAAGAAATCGAAGAGCAGGTAAACTTTGCCCTTGAAGATCAGGCACAAATGAGTATGATGTACCGCATTATAAGTTCAATGTCAAACTATTCCAGACGCAAAAAAGGAGTAGAAAACGACATCGCTCAGTTCACCCAACTCAATGCTTTGCCACTGGAAAAAATCACCTGTCCAACACTTATTGTGCATGGGACACACGACAATCTGCATTTTTATCAGGCTGCACAGGCGAAAGACAGGATACAAAATGCTGAATATTTGTGGGTTGAAAAGGGGTCACATTTCAATGCCTGGATTCACCCTGAAGCGTCAAAAATACAACATCAGGTCATTAGTTTTCTTAAGAAACACACCTAAGGAATGGATCAACCCAATGGCAATGATTAAACAGTAAAAAAACATCAAATTAGCTAACAATGAATAAAACGACTCAGCCAGTAAAGCCCGGTATGCTCAGAAAAATGTCGCATCTGGAGCGGGCTTTTTACCAGATCCCCGGATTAAAAGTATCGATGGTTGTCCGATTGGAAGGAAAAGTTGATTCAATACGTTTACAAACTGCTATCGATAGGATACCGCAAAAGCATCCCTTGCTGGGGGCAAAAGTTGTTTTTGATGCTGATTACACCGCCTGGTTCTCCACCGAAGAAGTAGAAAAACCCATACTGAGCACGATGAAACGTACTTCTTCTGCACAGTGGTTCAGCGAGTTTCAGAAAATGCAGGCAGATATGCTTGAACCACAGCGGCGCCCTATGGCCGACTACAGGCTTCTGTATGATGAAGAAGGAGCAGATTTAATTATCATGGTAAGCCATGCCATCACAGATGGGACAGCTATGGTATTTTTACTACGAGATCTTATGGAGCTGTATGCTAATCCACAACTGAAGCCAGAGCAGGTATCCCCTCTAAAGATGTCTGATTACATGCCCCCGACCACACCTTCGCTCAAGACCTGGATTACAAAGCGATACGCATCAAAATATAATAAAAAATGGCTTCGGAATCCACATTACTTCGACCAGCAGGACTATCAGGCCATCAATGAGGCTTTTTGGAAAAAGTACACCTACGGCAGCGTGTTCCTGGAGCTAAAAGACCAACAACTTGCTGCTTTGCAACAAAAATGCCATAGCCGGCAAGTAAGCATGGGCTCGGCCATCGCCATCGCTTTTCTGGCTGCACACGAACAGCTAAAAGGCGCTTTCACCGGTAGCAAACGGACTATTTCCGTTCCCTTTGACCTACGTCGTCATGCCACCCGACCTGTAGGGGATTTGTTTTCGCTGTGTGTGGGCACGTTTATGTTTAAATTTAAGTACAAGGCCAAACGCTCGTTTTGGGACAATGCCGTGGAATTCAACAAACTGGTGCAGAAAAGCATGAAACAGATGAATTCTGCCTACATGGAGTTGGAATACTTCGACGCTACTTTTTTGGATGCCTTCAATGCCTTTGGCTTTCCGGTTATCGAACGATGGGACTCGTTAAAACACACGGAAAACCTCAAACGCTTCGCCGGCGACAAACGGAATCCGGCTTTTAAAATGGTCAAATCCTACAAAAACAAAGCCCCCGGTACGCTTTTCTCAAATGTGGGTCGCGTTCTTATTCCAAATACCTATGGCGAGATTAAAATCAGCAGGCTGGCCTTGCCCTCTGTTTTCACTGAGAACATGGAGATGCTGCTGGTAGGTGCTACCATCAGCGATCACCTGGTATTCACCATGGCCTTCGTGGAAGAAGCTGATAATCCGGAAAAACCACAAACACGACTGGGTATTGAAATCCGCAACGAAGCCTTAAAACTTCTAGGATTTCCTGAGTCGGTAAGTCAGGAGCCCTTTTTGTAACGATCTTAATATGATTTAAAAAACGCAGATATGTTTGGATACAACACATGGAAAAAGCAAGCCAACAATCGGTTACGTGAGCAAAGTAAGGTGGCCGAAACAGCCATGGGGTCAATTCAGTACGCCATGGGTGGAAAAGGCGGACCTGCGATCATCCTGAATTCCGGTATCCCCGGCGGGTTCGATCAAGGAATGCTGATGGCTTTCGACATGCTCGATTTGCCCTATACCCTCATTGGTTGGTCGAGACCGGGATACATGGGTACACCTGCTGATTTAGGCCATACGCTGGAGGATTATGTAGAAATACAAGCAGCGCTCATGGATGCCCTCGGCATACAAAGTGCAGCCATTTACGGTGCTTCGGGCGGAGGACCGGTAACCTATTCCTTTGCAGCAAAATATCCTGATCGGGTGTGGGCTGTGCTCGGTGAATGCGCCGTTAGCCAATATTATAATCTATATGCCAATGCTGTTAGCCGCTTGTTTGCCGATATTTTTCTGAGTAATTACGGCAGCTATTGGCTTACCAACATGGCCAACAAAAAGCCCGAAGCTGCCATACGCACTGTGGTTTCGGGTGGCTCAAAACTAAAAGGAAAAGCTTTAAAAGAAGAATTGGCTTTGCTGTACCAAGATCCTGTCATGCTGGAGATTACACGTGAACTCATCAGCTCCATGTCGCCTATGAATAACCGAAAAGCAGGCATGAACAAAGATGTGGAAATATGTCGTGCCATCAAAACACTAAACCTGGAAGCCATCAAAGCACCCACCTTAATTATTCATGGCAAAATGGATCATGATGTGGACTTTTCTCATGCAGAAAATGCCCATAGTCATATTAAAAATTCGGAATTAATTACACTCCAAAAGGCAGGACATGTTATTCCGCTATCATCAGATTATCAATATTATGTGACTAAAAAACAAGCTTTCTTTAAAAGATATCGGCCCTGACCTTTTCAATGACTCTTGATAATAAAAGACGAATAGCCAAGGCTCTATTTATGATTGCTTAGGATGCTTTAATTAATAAATACGAGAACAAAAATCACCTTAACAACGAACGCATGGAAGCATTAAAACACTGGAAGCAGCGCATGGCAGAGGAAGCCAATGCCGGTTCAAAAATAATCAGCACCCCGATGGGTGACGTACAATACACCGAAGTTGGAGCCGGACTTCCCGTGCTTCACAGCCATGGCAGTCCGGCAGGCTGCGATGCAGGGCCGAGGGCTTTTTACAAACTCGCTACGCAAGGAGGTCTGCATTGGATTACACCGAGCCGGCCGGGTTTTTTAAAGACTTCCTTGTCGGTTGGAAAATCCTCAGAACAGCAAGCCGACATGTTTGTTGCCGTGATGGATGCCCTGGGCATCGAAAAAGCCGTTGTTCACGGATGGAGTGGTGGAGGGCCTCCAGCCATTGAGGCGGCAAAAAAATATCCCGATCGGTTTGTCGGCCTCATTCTGTACAGTTGTGTGGCCCATCATTGGGGGCATCGGGTTACGTGGTTCGAGAAAATGATCCTTAGCGATCCCGGCGAGTGGATTTTCTCACTGATGCAAAAGATGTCGCCTGAAGCATTTCGTAAAAAAACCTGCGAGGAAATGGGACTGGATTATGATTACCTGAAAAACATCCCCGAAAGCGTCGCGTTTATCGATCAGCTGTTTTCTTTTATGTCGCCGGCAAGTTTGCGCAATCCGGGATCGTTTAACGATATCGACAACTACCGCCGGATAGTAGACCTACAGCTTGAGAAAATATCCATCCCCACGCTGATTACTTTCAGCCATTCCGACAACCAACTGCCTTTTTCCAACGCGCAGGAAGCCGCCGACAAAATACCCAACGCCAGGCTGATCGACTTTGAATACGGAGGGCATTTCCCCATGGCTGACCCGCGCAGCGATTACCTGAACGAAGAAATAATCAAGTTTGTAACAACATGTCATGTTAATCTAAAAAAATAGTTTTAAAGTCCGTGGCTATCTGATTTAAAAGATAAAGAAAAATATTAGCATGCCATATCATCTTAATTGAAAATCTTAAAAATTCTCTCACAATGAAAACATCTTATCTTTTCGTGATAGCTCTTATCTTCGCAGCAGCCTGCACAAAAGATGAAAGCATTGAAACGACAAAGTTTTCAGAAAGCACAGTTAACAAAACCATCCTACAGACTTATACTCAAAGTTTAGCAACAGGCATAGGTAATTTGTTTACTGAACGCTTAACTGACAGTGTTTTGCAGGCATACTTTTCACAAAACTTTTGCAGTGCAGCCCATTTTTTTGACGATGAAAGCGGATATGTTTTTGTTGAAACTATGTCGGGCTATAACATAGCACACCCGATCCATCCCGAACTTGAAGGACAATCCTCATTGCAACAAACTGATGCCAATGGCACGAAAATAACACCAATAATGATCACTACAGTCAGGCATATGGGTTATGGCTGGCTAAAGTATCCATATCTCAATCCAGCCACCCAACAGATTGAAGAGAAAACCACCTTTGTAAATCAAATACCTCATACTGAATGGTATGCAGGATCAGGTTATTATGAAAAAGCAGCAGGGCAACTCTATTCCGAAAAACAAAAGAATGAAGTCCTCGTTAAAACGATTGTAAACGGATTTGCCTCAGGTATAGGAGCCGTAATACTGCCCCTTACAGACTCAATGGAACGCGTTGAACTAATGCGTGATTTTTTACAATATATCAGATTCTTTGAAGATCAGAGCGGCTATCTTTTTGTAATTGATTATAAAGGATATAATGTCGTGCAGCCTCCCGATCCTTCTATTCAGGGCACTTACGAATGGGACATGCAGGATGCTGCCGGAAATTTTTTAGTACGTGGCCTCATAGAAAAGGCTCAAAGTGGAGGGGGATTTTACAGCTATCTATGGGAAGATTACCAAACCGGCTTACAAAAACAAAAGACAGCCTATGTCATTCAAATTCCGGGTACTACATACTTGATTGGCAGTGGCATTTATGCTCCTGAATAAATGCATTGAAACTTTATAGCCTTGCTCACAAGCATTCCACTAATCTAATATGCTGCTTTAATTTAACCCTATCTTAAAATAAATTGATTTGAAAGGCCTCCAACCTTAATGAATCCCTATCAAAGGTTCTATATGAAACACGTCTCTTCCGTTAGCTCTTAGCTTCTCCTGAATAGCCTGATTGCCCATCACCATGGTGATCTCATTGAGGTCGAGCATGTTGGGATTATTCCACCATTTGTTGATATCCATTCCTATGACTAAAAGCGCCTGAGGATTATCGACAAAAAACAGTGAACCATCAAGGCTAATTTCGATATAGTTTTGATTGCCATTAGTTGGGCCGGTATGCGCCTGAAAGTTATTTTGCACCTCCCCTGCTGCCACCTTTCCTTCCAGCTTCATATAATGATAGCCTCCACCAAGCGGAATGGGCCACTCCATATTGTTTTCGGGAGAATTGGGATAGGCACCATTGGTATTTCGGGCTTCATCCAAACCAAAAACAAAACGGATGGCCGTATAATTACCAAATGGAATTTGTAAATCTGTTTTTAGGCTAAGTGTTTCTGGCACAAGCCCATCTACATAAAAAGCAGTATCTATTTTGAAGGTTCGGCCATCTTCATGTACTAACTCAAAATCAGAAACGAAATACTGCAAACGGGAAACGCTGTATTGATTGCCAAACTCATTCTCGTAGATCAACTCATTGAATTTCAATAAGTCATTTTTAACGAGATGAAGCACTCGATGGAGCTATCGACAAGCAAACTAAAGCACGTGT
>JAGYNM010000160.1 GCA_018399335.1 Bacteroidales bacterium
TTTCCTTAGTTTGCAACAAATTGGTTTTGAGCCAACAGGAATAAAACTTCCTGAGCCGCTGTTGGAGGATGAAAGACTCGAAAACTATCAGGAAACCCGCAACATACCTGCTCTTGACAGCACCACAAAAACCGGTGTTCATCTCCGGTTCGGAACGATCAGCGTCAGGAAACTTGTTAGTTTAGCACGGCAGAAAAGCGAAACCTACCTTAACGAATTGATTTGGAGGGAGTTTTTTATGCAAATTTTGTATCATTTTCCGCATGTTGAAACGCAGAATTTTAATGCAAAATATAATCATGTTAGGTGGCGGAACAATGAACAAGATTTTAATAATTGGTGCAACGGAAAAACAGGTTATCCCATGGTGGATGCCGGTATGCGTGAATTGAATGCCACTGGTTTTATGCACAACAGGGTGAGGATGGTTGTTGCGTCGTTTTTAACCAAACATCTGCTTATCGACTGGCGCTGGGGCGAGGCTTATTTTGCAGAAAAATTGCTGGATTACGAGTTGGCTTCCAACAACGGTAACTGGCAATGGGCTGCCGGAACAGGTTGCGATGCTGCGCCGTATTTCAGGGTTTTTAATCCGATGGAACAGCACAAGAAATTTGATCCAAAGAGTGAATATATAAAAAAGTGGGTGCCTGAATGGCAAGAACTTAGCTACGTACAACCTATTGTAGATCATAAATTTGCACGCGAAAGAGCTATCAGTACCTACAAAGAAGCTTTAGGTTAAATCGCTGTTCATTTCATAATATTTCGTTTTTTTGTGTTTTCGATCAAAATCGCTTGTTAAGTATGACAGAAAAATATACCCTGCAGGAAGTAAAAACCGCTTATGAAGAGAAAAAATGGCTTTCATTTCCCGCAAAGCTTTACAAAAAAGATCCTAATTATGTGCGTCCTATCGATCAGGATGTAACGAAACTATTCGATAAAAAGCAAAACAAGCTTTTGCGAAAAGGTGAAGCCGTGCGTTTTTTGTTGTTCGAGAATAATCAGGTTGTAGGACGCATTGCGGCATTTATTGATCCAAACACTGCTAAAAATAACGATCAGCCAACGGGTGGTTGTGGTTTCTTTGATTGCATAGACGATCAGGCTGCTGCTAATGTTTTGTTTGATGCGGCCAAAAACTGGCATAAAGATCGCGGTATGGAAGCTATGGACGGGCCGGTAAATTTTGGCGACCGCGATAACTTTTGGGGTTGTCTGGCCGATGGATTTACCGAGCCGCTTTATAATATGCCCTATAATTTTCCATACTACAATAAGCTTTTTGAGAACTACGGATTCCAAAACTACTTTAATCAATATACCTACCGCCGGCTGATTTATAACGGCGGTTTGAGTCCTGTTGTGCAGGAAAAAGCCGACCGTTTGTTTCGTAATTCGGATTATGAATTTAGGATGATCAGCTGGAAAAACATCGACAAGTTTGCGGAAGATTTTATGATCATTTACAACAAGGCCTGGGGAAGTATTCCTGGCGTAAAAAAAATCACACACGCCCATGCGATGGCTTTGCTCAACCAGCTAAAACCCATTTTGGATACACGTTTGGTGCATTATGGTTATTACAAAGATGAACCCATCGCCTTTTTTATTATGATGCAGGATTTGAATCAGATCATCCGAAAGTTTAATGGTAAACTTAACTGGTTAAACAAATTGAGACTGATGTTAGATTTAAAACTTTTTAAACGAGCCGACAGAATCATTGGCAGAATTTTCGGAATCGTTCCAGAGCATCAGGGCAAAGGCGTTGATGGTGGACTCGTTATCGCATTTCAAAAAGTAGCACTGCAAAAGAATTTCCCTTACAAAGAGTTGCAAATGAACTGGATAGGAGATTTTAATCAACCTATGATGAAAGTAGCAGAAAGCATTGGAGGTGAAATTTACAAAACCCACATTACCTACCGCTACCTTTTCGACCGCAGCAAACCTTTTAAACGTGCAACAAAAGGATAAGTAGCCTAGCCAATATTGGTGAAAACAGCCTGCACATCATCATCGTCTTCCACTTTGTCGAGGAACTTTTCAATATCAGCCATTTGTTCTTCGCTAAAGTTAACAGGTGAGTTTGGAAAACGCTGAAGTTTAGAAGTTTCGATCTCAATTTTCTTTTCTTCCAAGGCTTCATGCAAACTGCCGAAATTGGTAAAATCAGCGTAGGCGTAAGCCTTCTCTTCATGAACTTCAATTTCTTCAAGACCTGCATCAATCAATTCAAGTTCAAGCTCTTCGATATCAATTTTTTCAGTAAGCTTAAACTCAAACACAGCTTTGCGCGAAAACATAAAATCCAGTGAACCAGAAGGTACAAATGAACCACCAGCTTTGTTGAAATAAGATTTAACATTGGCAACAGTGCGCGTTGTATTATCGGTGGCACACTCCACAACAACCAAAACACCATGCGGGCCTTTGCCTTCATAAACCACTTCAACCATGGTTTCTGCATCTTTACCTGCCGCGCGCTTGATAGCCGAATCAATATTGTCCTTAGGCATATTTTCTGCCTTGGCATTTTGAATGGCTTGTCGCAGTTTTGGGTTCAAATCAGGGTCGGGACCTCCTTCTTTGGCTGCAATTGTGATTAGTTTCCCGAGTTTGGGAAATACTTTCGACATCTTGTCCCAACGCTTTTCCTTAGCTGCCCTGCGGTATTCAAACGCTCTGCCCATAGTGTTATAGTTTTATATTTAAGGTGCAAAAATAGCAAGATGCCGGCAATACAGAAAGCGGGAGAAGAATTTTCTTGTCAACTTATCATAAATAGCATCGGGCACTGCTTTTTTTTGCGAACTTTGTGCATATATCAATTTTTGTAAAATCACTTGTTATGCTTGAAATCTGGCTCGCTTTGGCTTCACTTTTGCTGCTTATCATCATCATTATTTTAATTTTTCGTCAGAAGAATAATCAAACAGATTTAAATCCGTTGCTGTCGCGATTGGATTTTATCGAAAAAAACAACCAACGTTTTGAGCAGGAAATAAACAATGAATTCAGAGAAAATAGGGCTGAATTGGCTGCTAATCTGAAAAATTTTCAGGAACAATTTCTCGAAACCCTGCGTGAGATCAACCGCTCTCAACAGGAACAGATGAAAAACATCAGCGAAACAAGCCGGCAATCTATTTTCAACCTGAATCAAACACTGGAGGAAAAGCTTTCGTTGCTGACT